>NZ_LOYJ01000103.1:0-119061 GCF_001526245.1 Burkholderia sp. MSMB1498 | reverse complement strand
TCAAATCGAAAATGATGGGCACCACTTTGATGTCGCTTCTCGCCCTCGTCTACGACGGTCGCCGTGAGGCGCTTACGTTTTACTACCTGCAGCACCATGCCTTCGGCGGCAAAGTTCAAGGGCAGACGTTCGGCACCGCTACGACCGCACCATCGGTCAACCTGCTACGGATCGAAGAGAGTCTGTCAGCCGCACATCTGCGGTTGGCCAGCGCACACGTCGAAAACCTGCCGTGGTACGAATGCATGGACCGGTATGATCGGCCGCACACGTTCTTCTATTGTGATCCGCCGTACTGGCAGACCGAGGGATATGGCGTTCCGTTCCCGTTCGAAGAATACGAACGGATGGCGGCTATGATGCGCGCCTGTAAAGGCAAGGTGATGGTGAGCATCAACGATCATCCCGACATTCGTCGAGCGTTCGATGGTTTTCCGATGCTCGGGCTGTCAATCAAGTACAGTTTGAACAACGCAACTGGCGGTGCTTCAAAGAGCCGCGAGCTTGTGATTACGAACTGGGAACCCGGAACGCTGACAGGCGGTTTGTTCTGACTCGATCGCGAGCGGCTGGACGGCAATCATTCGACGAGCTGGCGGGAAAGGTCGACGGCTTATTGGCAGGCGCTTTGCGTTCGCGCCCGCCGCCGAGCTATGCTTCACGCAAGCGTCGGCGTTGCCTCGACGTTGGCAGGCGCGATTTCGATTTGAATCGGGCGCTTTGGCCGATGCTCGTCGTTGAAGCAGCGTGATGTGCGCCGCTCGACCTTACGGTAATACTTGGCTTTCAATCGCTGCATGAGCGTTCGACTATCAGGCCTGTCAGTGATCGTCGTCGGCGCGCCGGTGTCTGCTACGAACTGCGGAGACGTGACATACATCCGTTGCCCGTGCTCCCAGTTGCGATCGAACGCGATATCAATCGCATGCGTAATTTTCGCTGTGTAGTCCAGCATGCGTTGCGCGGCGGTTCGCGTGATCATGTAGCACTGCAAGCCCACCGGGTTTTCCATCCACATCAATCTGGTCCCGCTCGGAAGACGCGCATACTCGGATTGCTGACGCTCGTTGATCCACATCAGCCGCACCATATCCCAATGCTGGCGAGCGTCGTAGAGTTCGAGCGTAGCGGCTTTGAACCCGTCGAGCAGCGTGATGTCGTCTTCCATGACGCACATTGCTTCCTTGCCGGATTGCACTAGTTGGAGCCACGCCGCACGATGGCTAAGGTAGCAACCGACCTCCCCGCGAGAGAGCTGCCAGCCATAGCGCCGCTGGCGACCGGCTGCGTCGTAACCCGGTATGGCTTCGACAGCTCCCTTCAGGTCAAATGCATCGAAGAACCGTGCATTAATGCCGTGATTGGCAAACTGCTCCACCATCTTGGTGCGCCGGTCTTGCGCACGGGTAAGCGAGATGCAGACATACGAGATACCCCGTTCCACTTCTTCCCTCGATTTTTTGGCATGCGCGACACGCGCATTACTTTGTTCTTACGGAAATGTTTCGAGAGTATAGCGGAACCTTGCGCCGACGCCTCGCCGGGCGGGCTGAGGTGAAGCTGCCAGCGTCCATTTTTCGGTGCAGTGGGCGGCAATCGGGACGTGCGTCCCTCGCACGGTGCCATGTGCATTCACCGTGACAAATCCGGCGCAAAAGCGGCAGATCAGGCAGTGACAAACATATCGCTAAACGGTGACAAATCGCGCGCGACGTTACATTCTTGCTTCGCAATTCACGGATTCCAACCAAGTCCGCGCCCGTTGACGGCAATGTCGAGTGCGCGAACCGGAAATGGAAAAAGGGGTGACGGCGATTAGCCGTCACCCCTTGATGTTGCTGGTCGGAGCGATAGGATTCGAACCTACGACCCTCTGATCCCAAATCAGATGCGCTACCAGGCTGCGCTACGCTCCGACGAATCGATGATTGTATCGCTCTTGTACAAATCGGGTCAATCTCCGCGTGCAATCGCTTACGCGCGCGCATAGACTGCGCAAGAATGACGGATGTCGCGACATCGCGCATGCCGCGCCGCGAAGCCGCGGCATGCGGCTTCCATCATCCTGGAGACGTCTCGTGATGAACCTCATTCTCTGGCGGCATGCCGAAGCCGAAGACTACGCGAGCACCGATCTCGCGCGCCAGTTGACCGCGCGCGGCCGCAAGGACGCGCAGGCCGTCGCGAAATGGCTGCGCGCGCGCATCGAGCGTCACGCGGTGGTACTCGCGAGTCCGGCCGCGCGCACCGTGCAGACGGCCGAGACGTTGACCGACCACTATCGGACCGCGGACGAACTCGCGCCCGGCTGCGACGTCGGCGACGTGCTCGCGGCGGCCGGTTGGCCGGACGGGATCGCGTCGACGGTCGTCGTCGTCGGCCATCAGCCGACGCTCGGCAGTGTCGCCGCGTATTTGCTCGCTGGTTCGGACGAAAGCTGGAGCCTCAAGAAGGGCGGTCTGCTGTGGTTTGTGAGCCGCGCCCGCGAGGGCAACGGGCAGACCGTGCTGCGTGCGGCCATTTCGGCCGATCTAGTCTGATTGGCCGCAATCAAACGCCATTTTCCGCTTTCTGCTAAAGTCAAATCGGCGACACGTCACCGAATGGACACCGTTTTGCCACGTAAGCGTCACGGCCGGTTACTACATTGGCGGGCATGTCGTCTCCTTCCTTACGACCAGGAATGCCTAATGCGAGAACTGCCGACGCCCACGCTTCCATTTGCCTCGCTATCTCTTGAGCAACCGCGCCGCCGTTTGCCACGCGCGTCCGAAACGGTCACCGCCGAATTCCGCCTGCGCGCCGCCTGGGCGCGCACCGAAGACGAACTGCGCGAAGCGCAGCGTCTGCGCCACAGTGTGTTCGCCGACGAAATGGGCGCGCACGTGAGCGGCCCGGCGGGCCTCGACGTCGATCCGTTCGATCCATACTGCGATCACCTGCTCGTGCGCGATCTCGACACGCTCAAGGTCGTCGGCACCTATCGCGTGCTGCCTCCGCATCAGGCCGCGCGTGTCGGCCGCCTGTACGCGGAGGGCGAGTTCGACCTGTCGCGTCTCACGCACCTGCGCTCTAAGATGGTCGAGGTCGGCCGCTCGTGCGTGCATCGAGACTATCGCAGCGGCGCCGTCATCATGGCGCTCTGGGGCGGCCTCGGCACCTACATGCTGCAAAACGGCTACGAGACGATGCTCGGCTGCGCGAGCGTGTCGATGGCCGACGGCGGCCACTACGCGGCGAATCTCTATCAGTCGCTCGGCGATGCGCTGACGGCGCCCGAGTACCGCGCGTTTCCGCACACGCCGCTGCCCGTCGACGATCTGCGGACGGGCGCGAAGGTCGCTCCGCCGCCGCTCATCAAGGGCTATCTGCGGCTCGGCGCGAAGATCTGCGGCGCGCCCGCGTGGGACCCGGATTTCAATTGCGCGGACTTCCTGACGCTGTTCCGCCTGTCGGACATCAACGCACGCTACGCGCGCCATTTCCTGAGCGATCCGCTGCCGCGGTGACGCCACCCGGCTCGATCCGAATCCGGGCGTGAACGACGGCACGGCGCATGCATCGCCGTGCCGTTGCTTTATCTGCGGTCGTTCGGCGAATCGAAACGGTGGGCGGTGTCGTGTCGCCGTGTTGCGGTCGAGGTCGACGTGCGACGTGTGATGCGGGATGCGAGATGCGGGATGCGCTGCGATCGCGCGCATTCCGGTGCGCAAACAGCGCCCCTCCTGCTCGCCGCGAGTGGGCATTCGTGGTGACTCCGAACAGGCGCCGCCCGCGCTAGACGCAAGCGCGCCGCGCACGTCGGCGCGCGGCGTCGCGTTCGTCGTGCATGAGACGGTGGAAGAGAAGTGGCGGAGCGTCAGTGCTTGCGCCGCCAGTCGAGCAGGTGATGCTCGGCCATCCAGTGATGGATCATGCCTTCGCCGTTGTGCGTACGCTTGTATTCGCGCGATTCGTACACCGACAAACTGACGAGCACCAGCAACCCGATACCTAGGCCAATCAGGCCCGCAATCGATTCGGCATCCATGGCAGCCCTCCTTTTAAACCGGCATAGCGCCACGTCTACATAGTAGGACATGCGGGCGCGGACGCGAAGGAGCGCGGGGTCGTCGTCGGGCGCCGATTTCCAGTAGACTCGCCGGGCGCCATCCGGCGGAAACCGGGGCGCAATCGTCCATTCGTTCCGAGGAAATTCATGACCCGTATCGTCATTGCCGCGCTCGTGGCGGCCATGCTTGCCGGTTGCGCGAGCGATCCGCGGCAGGGCCGCCGTGGCACGCCGCCGCAAGATCCGCCCGATTATCAGGGCGTGCCGACCGACATGACGCCGCCGTCGATGCTAGGCGAACCCGGTGCGAGCGGCGCGCCCGCTGCACCCGCGAAATAGCTTCGACGAACGCCTCGGTCAGCCGCGAACGGACTGTGCTCGGCACGCTCGCTCGCGGCGAAGCGGGCGATGGTATGGCGCTCATATCCGCGCCGCCGCCGTACGGCATGCTTCGCCCGGCGATGCATGCGCGCCGCCGGCAACACGACATTCATCGACATCCGGCGCGGTACGGCGCGGCCCGTCGCCGCAGCCGGCGCGAGGCGCGCGTTAGCTTGCGGCGCGCACCGCCGCCGATGGCGCGTCTGCCGCGACTGCTCGTTCGAGCCCGGGCAGGTGGCGCGCGAGCGTCGCGCCGCGCGCCGCCATGAACACGAGCAGCGCGGCCCAGAGCCCGTGATTGCCGAACGGGCCGACGAGCGCGAACGTCGCGGCGACGAACAGCGCGAACGATGCCGCCATCGCACGCATCAGCGCCCGCGTATGCGTCGCGCCGATGAACACGCCGTCGAGCATGAAACCCCAGACCGAGATCACGGGCGAGAGCGCAGCCCATGGGAGATAGCGCTCGGCGACGCTGCGAATCGACGATTGATCGGTGAGCTGCGCGACGATCCAACCGCCCGCGCCCCAGTAGACGAGCGCGAACGCGAGCGCGCCGATTCCCGCCCAGAAGAACGTCGCGCGCAGCGCCTGCCGGAATGTATCGCGGTTGCGCGCGCCCGCCGCCGCGCCGACGAGCGCTTCGGCCGCATGCGCGAAGCCGTCGAGCGCATATGCCATGAAGGTCTGGAAATTGAGGAGGAGCGCGTTCGCGGCGAGCGTCGCGTCGCCTTGCCGCGCGCCGAGATGCGCGAACCAGCCGAACGCCGACAGCAGGCACAGCGTACGGATGAAGATGTCGCGATTGAGCGCGACGAGGCGTGCAAGCGCCGCGCGATCGAAGAGCTCGGCGCGCCCGATCTTCGGCAGGCCGCGCGGGCTCAGCCAGCGAAGCAGCAGCGCGCTGAGCGCGAAGCCCGCGATGTCCGCCGTCGCGGTGGCGGCACCGATGCCCGCGACGCCCCAGTCGAAGTGATACACGTACAGCAGCACCGCGCCGATGTTGACGACGTTGACGAACACCTGGATCGCGAGCGCGAGACGCACGCGCTGCACGCCGAGCAGATAACCCAGCACGACGTAGTTCGCGAGCGCGAACGGGGCGGCCCAGATGCGCGCATGCGTGTAATCGAGCGCGGTCGCGCGCACCGCATCGCTGCCGCCCAGCGCGGCGAACGCGAGGCCGACGAGCGGCGTCCGCAGCGCGAGCACCGCTGCGCCGAGCGCGAATGCAAGCAGCAATGCGCGCATCACGTTGATGCGGATGCCGGCAAGATCGTTCGCGCCGAACGCCTGTGCGACGAGCCCCGTCGTTCCCATCCTCAGGAAGCCGAAGCCCCAGTACACGAAGTTGAAGAAGAGACCGCCGAGCGCGACGCCGCCGAGATATTGCGGGCCGCTCAGATGGCCGGCGACGGCGGTGTCGACCGCGCCGAGAATCGGCTGCGTGAGGTTCGCGGCGATGATCGGCAGCGCGAGACCGAGCACGCGGCGGTGCCAGTTCGCGGTGGAGCGCGGCTCGGGGTCTTCGTCCGAGTGCGCGGAAGCGGAGGAGGCGGACATCGCGGCGTTACGTGCGTTCCTGCACGCACACCCACGGCGACACGACCACCGCCCACAGCTCGGGATCGCGCGTCGCGTAATCCTGCGCGGTGCCGGCCTGCATCCGCTCGACATGGCCCGCGGACAGCCAGCGCGTGACCTGCTCCTTGTCGTCGCCGGCGATCGCCTCGGCCACGCTCACGAGGTCGAGATCGCGCGCGACCGACAGCAGCTTGCCTTGCGCGAAAAAGCGCTCGAGATCGCACCAATCGATCTTGGCGGTTTCGCCGAGAAGCTTCAGATAGAGCGGGCTGTGCTGCGAGTCGGAGGAAGGGGTGTTCGAAGACATGGAATGGGGTGACTGAACTACGGTGAGCGCCACTATAAACCATTCGCGCGGCCCGCGAGACTCGGCCGTTCGGACGAGTTTCGCGACGGACGGCGGCGTGGGAGGATGGCGCCGTACGCATGCAGGTCAAGGCGCTCGAGCTGCGTGCGCCGGCGCTGTCTCGCGGTTCTTTCGGTGCGGATTTTGCGGCGGTTTCGGCGCGCGGTGCTCGTCGCTCGCGCGCGGCGCGCCGCTCGACATACGGCGCCCATGCGGCGAGCGCGACGCGCGTCGCACACGTCACGCACGTCGCACACGTCACGTATCGCGCAGCGCGCGGCGGATGATCTTGCCCGTCGCGGTCATCGGCAAGCTGTCGACGAACGCAACTGCACGCGGATATTCATGGGCGGCGAGTCGCGTTTTCACATGCTCTTGCAACTCGCGCGCGAGCGCGTCGTTCGCTTGGTGGCCCGTGTTCAGCACGACGAACGCCTTGACGATCTCGGTGCGGGTCGCGTCCGGCACGCCGACGACGGCCGCCATCCGCACCGCCGGGTGCTTGAGCAGGCAATCCTCGATGGGAGCCGGGCCGATCCGGTAGCCGGCGCTCGTGATCACGTCGTCGTTGCGGCCGACGAAGCGGACGAAGCCGTCGGCATCGGCGAGCCCGACGTCGCCCGTCAGCAGATAGTCGCCGACGAATTTTTCGCGCGTCGCGTCGGGCTTGCGCCAGTAGCCGATGAACATCACCGGATCGGGCGCGCGAACGCCGATGTTGCCTTCGACGCCGGGCGGCAGCGCGTTGCCGGCATCGTCGACGATCGCGACGCGATGCCCGGGCACGGCCTTGCCGATCGTGCCCGTGCGCGGCTCGAAGAGCGTGCTGCACGACGACAGCACGACGTTGCATTCGGTCTGTCCGTAGAACTCGTTGATCGTCACGCCGAACGCGTCGCGGCCCCAAGCGACGAGTTCCGCGCCGAGCGATTCGCCGCCGCTCGCGACCGATTCGAGGGCGAGCGCGTAGCGTTCGCTAGGCTGCGCGACGGCGGCGCGCATCAGCTTCAATGCGGTCGGCGGCAGGAATGCGTGCGTGACGCCGTGCCGCGCGAGCAGCTCGAACGCGGCCGCGCCGTCGAACTTCTCGAAGCGGCGCGCGAGCACCGGCACGCCGTGATGCAGGGACGGCAGCAGCACGTCGAGGAGCCCGCCGATCCACGCCCAGTCGGCGGGCGTCCAGAACAGGCGCGCATGCGCGGGAAACAGGTTCTGCGACATCTCGACGCCCGGCAGATGGCCGAGCAGCGCCCGGTGCGCGTGCAGCGCGCCTTTCGGTTTGCCCGTCGTGCCGGACGTGTAGATGATGAGCGCCGGATCGTCGGCCGACGTGTCCGCGGGCGCGAACTTGTCCGACTCGGCCGCGAGCGCCGCATCGAATGCGAGCACGCCGGGCTCGGCGAGATCGGGCGCGCCGTCGATGCAGTAGATCGTCGCGAGCGACGGCAGCGACGCGTGCAGCGGTGCGATCTTCTCGTAGCCCGCGCGATCGGTGACGAGCGCGGCCGCGCCGCTGTCGCCGAGGCGGTATTCGAGCGCGTCCGCGCCGAACAGCGTGAAGAGCGGCACCGCGATCGCGCCGAGCTTGTACGCGGCCAGGTGGGCGATCGCGGTTTCCGGGCCTTGCGCGAGCAGGATGCCGATCCGGTCGCCGCGCTTCACGCCCGCGCGCGCAAAGCTGTTCGCGAGCCGATTAGAGCCGCTCCTCAGGTCGTCGAACGTGTAGCGCGCGACGCCGCCGTCCGCATGCTCGTGAATCAGCGCGACGCGGCCGCTGCCGTCGGCCCACTTGTCGCAAGCGTCGACGCCGATGTTGTAGCGCGCTGGAATGCGCCATGCGAAGCGGTCGACGAGCTCGGCGTAACTGGCGGCATGGGGCAGCATCGGGCGTCTCCGGTCGTTTTTTCGTGTGCCGTTTCGACGCACAGTACACCGAATCGCCGGGCCTACGCTCGCTCGTTAGGGTCGATCCTAGAAAGCACGGTCATGCGCAAACTACAAATGCTGCGTATGATCGTTTCACCAACGATAGATACGACCATGGACCTGTTTCTGATAGCTACGGGGCTCAGCGTGATAGGGATCGGCGCGCTGGTGGCGTTCGCGCGCCACGTCGATCCGGTGTCCGGCCGTCTGCACGGCCGGCTGCGCAAACGCTGATCGTTCTCTTGATCCGATCGCCCGGCTCACGCCGGAATGCGCACGACGCGCTGCGCCGTGCGCGAAGCGTCGCGCCGTGTCAGCGCGACGGCAGGTAGCGTGACGGATCGATCGAGCGGCCGCCGTAGCGCAGCTCGAAGTGCAGCGAGACGCGGTCGTTGTCGGTATCGCCCATCTCCGCGATTTTCTGCCCTTGCGCAACCGTTTGGCCTTCCTTCACGAGCAGCGCGCGGTTGTGCGCGTACGTCGTCAGGAAATCGGCGTTGTGCTTGACGATCAGCAGGTTGCCGTAGCCGCGCAGGCCGTTGCCTGCATAGACGACCGTGCCGGCCGCCGCCGCGACGATGGGCGTGCCCGCCGTGTTCGCGATGTCGACGCCCTTGGACTTCGAGCCGTCGAACGAGCGAATCACGTTGCCGGCGGCGGGCCACACGAGCGAGATGTTCGACGCGGGCTTCACGGACGGAGCCGACGACGTGGCGGGCGACGACGGCGCCGGGCGGCTCGGGCTGCGCGACGCGCTCGTCGCGCCCGACGACGATGCGGCGCCGGGCGGCGGCGCGACGCGCAGCACCTGGCCGACTTCGATGGCGTCGGGATTGGTGATCTGGTTCCAGCGAACGATGTTCGCGACCGGCTGGCGGTTCGCGCGCGCGATCTTGGAGAGCGTGTCGCCGCGCTCGACCCGGTAGAAGCCGGGGCCGACGGGCGCCGAGCCGCAGGCGGCGAGCAGTGCGGCAAGCGATGCGACGACGAGCCGTCTCGTTGTTTTCAGCAACATTGAACCTCGCAGGGCACCGCCGCGACGGCGCGGCGGTGGGTACAAAAACGTCTGATTTTAACGGGTTCGGCGGCGAGCCCGCCGTTTCGGGGCGGCAGGGCGGCGAAAGCGGGTGCTCGGAAGGCGCTCGGAAGGCGCGAGCGGGGGCCGAGCGGGGGCCCGAGCGGGGGCCCGAGCGGGCCGGCGCGGCAGCCGCTTGGAGCGGGCTGCCGCGCGATGTCGGGCGGGGTATGGCGGGGTGTGCGCGACCGAAACCGTTACGCGAGCGGCGTCACGCGAATGCGCAGCGCAGCGGTTTCGGTCGCGCCCGGCGCGACGTGGCGCAGGCCGAGGCCGTTGTGAATCGCGTCCGGCAGCCCGAGCCACGGCTCGACGCAGTAGAAATCCGATCCGGGCGCCTCGGTCCACGTCGTCACCGCATACCACGGCGCCGAGCCCGGGCGGTTCAGGTCGATCTCGACCGCATGCCCGCGGCCGGCCATCAGCACGCGCACCGGCTCGGCGGGGACGCCGCCCAGGCAGTGGAAGCGATCGAGAATGCTCGCGTCGTCGAGCGTGTAGCGGGGCAGGCCCGCCTCGGGCGCGCCGATCGAGCCGTCGTCCAGTTGGCGGCGGCGTTGCGTCGGCGGCAGCTCGAGCACGGTCGACGCGCGCTCGGCGTGCGGCAGCGCGAAATAGAAATGATGGCCGGCATAGTGCGGCAGCGGCGCGTCGCCGAGATTGGTCGTGGTCAGCTCGACGTCGAGCGTGCGCTCGTCGACGAGCCGGTAGCGTGCGGCGAAGCGGAATTCGAACGGGAAGCCGGCGCGCGTGCGATCGCTGCTTTCGAGCGTCAGCGTGACGCCTTGGCCGTCGGCGTCCGTTTGCGCGTCGAACGGCAGATCGCGCGCGAAGCCGTGCATCGGCAGTTCACGGACGACGCCCGCGCCGTCGCGCCAGAAGCCGATTCGTCCGTCGACCCGGTGACGGCCGAGAAACGGGAACAACAGCGGATTGCCGCCGCGGATCTTCGCCGGATTGGACCAGTCTGCGGCTTGCGGCCAGAAGACGATGCTCGCGCCGCCGATACTCCATGACAGCAGCCGACCGCCCGCTTGGGGCGCGACGCGCGCGAGCGACGCGCCGGCGGTGAGTTCGAGGATGTCCTGGTTCTGAAAAGAAGGCATGATGGCAGCCGTCGGCGTTCTCTGGGGTAGGGCCGCCAAGGATAGCGGAATCGCCGCGGGCCGGGGCGGCGCGTCGGTGCGGCAGATGACGGCGGCTACGGGAAAGCGCGCATGCGGGAAACCGAGAATGTCAAAAATGGCAAGCTGTAAGGACAATGACGCGGACCGGTCATTTTTTTAGCGCCGGATCTGTATCTAACAAGGAGCGAACATGGATCTGGCAACTGCGATGGCCCTTACGCTGTTCGGCATGTTCACCGGCAGCACCGTGCTGTTCTTCTACAAGGTCGGCCGCTGATTCGCCGCCTGTCGTCCGGGAAGCATTGTCGCGACGCGCGGCAACTCGCTTTCGCTCAAGCTTTCAATTGAATTAAAGATGTATCTGGCTGTTAGCCAGATGCCCGATTCGCGCCAAACGCCTTGGCGCGGTCACGCTCGCTCGGCATAATCGGGGCGCGGTTTTTCGGGCGGCGCGGCGATCCGCATGACGCCGTTTCCGTCTGTTCTCCTCGCTTAACCCTCTCCGACAAAAGGACCGACGCGTGAGCCTCTGGTTTCTGGTATTTCTGAGCGTCCTGCAGGGCGTCACCGAACTCTTTCCCGTCAGCAGTCTGGGGCATACGCTCCTCGTCCCCGCGCTTTTCGGCATGCACATCGACAAGCATGCGCCGCAATTGCTGCCGTTCCTCGTCGCGCTGCACCTCGGCACCGCGTTCGCGCTGCTGTGGTACTTCCGCGAGCGCTGGATCGCGCTGATCGCCGGCTTCTTCGCGTCGCTGAACGGGCGCAAGAACGACGAGGGCCATTTGATGTGGGCGCTCATCATCGGCACCATTCCGGCGGGGCTCGTCGGGCTGCTGCTCGAAAAACGCATCGAGCGGGTGTTCCACGACTTGCGCATCGTCGCGATCGCGCTGATCGTCAACGGCATCCTGCTGTGGCTCGGCGATCGCATCCAGCGCGCGCGCGCGCATCAACCGCCCGAAAAGCTGACGTTCAAGCAGGCGTTTTTCGTCGGTCTCGCGCAGGTCGGCGCGCTGATCCCGGGCTTCTCGCGCAGCGGCCTGACGATGATCGCCGGCAACGCGGCGGGGCTCACGGCGGAGAAGGCGGCGGAATTCTCGTTCCTGCTCGGCACGCCGATCATCTTCGCGGCGGGGCTGCTCGAACTGCCGAAGCTCTTTCATGCGCCCGATCAACTCACCGACGCGCTGCTGGGCGGCGTGCTGACCGCGATTGCCGCGTATCTGAGCGTGCGTTTCCTGATGCGCTACTTCGAAGGGCGCGGGCGGCTCGCGTCGTTCGGCTTGTACTGCGTGCTCGCGGGCCTGCTCTGCCTCGGCTGGTTCATGTTCCACACGCAGCCGGTTTGATGCGCGATTGGCGTTTTCGATCGCTTCCACGAAGCGATCGGGTATAATTGCCGGCTCGGTTTTTGCCGGGATCGTTGCGGGATTTTTTTTGCAGTTGCCGGCGGCGTCCGGCAGCCTCCCGCAGCGTCAAATGCGCGGCGCTTGCCGCCATCTTCCTCCTCCGCGACCGCCCTTAGCTCAGTCGGATAGAGCAACGGCCTTCTAAGCCGTAGGTCACACGTTCGAATCGTGTAGGGCGGGCCAGAATTCTTCGGTTATTCAACTGCTTACAATCTCGCCTTAACCACGTGGTTAAGATTGGATACATGTCTGATGCATTCTCATTGTGGCGAGATCCTACCTTCCGGCTCGCGCTTCGCTTAGACTGCCGGGCCAAAATTTGATGAAGATTCGGCGCGTCCTGTGCGTTGACTGCCCGCGCGGTATCATTCACGGCAGCATCGGTCAGTTCTCGAAGAAAAGATAGCCGTGAGCGATCAACACTTCTACAGCGACATCAGATTTTGGCAATTCGCGGTGGCGTTCATCGCCTTATTGCTTACACAACTGCCTCCAGTTCGACTTTGGTTTAAGCGCGCTAAGCTCGATGTCGAGTGCTTCGACAGAATTGTTCTGGACGAGGAAGTTGGCTCGCCGTATGCGCAGTGGCGTCTTTCGATCACTAACACTGGGGGAAGAGAGATCCGAATTCAGAAGATCACTCTTGCAGTGGCACGCGGGCAAGAGCGAAGAGAACTTGTGGCACGCGGGTATTTCGAGAAATTGTCCGACCAGAAGCCCACGCTGTTCACGCCGTTTCGCCTCCAGCCACGCGAGGAATGGGGGCATGGCGTGAATTTCGTCCGAATCGCGACGCGAGAAGCAAAGCAGGCGTTCAGTAGGGCCGCTAAGGCGATGAAAGACAACATCTTGACTAAGCGCGTCGGCCTCCCGAAAGACCATCCAGACATAGAGGCGGACCTGCCGCTGGTACAACCGCTGCTTGCACTGTTCGATGCGGACTTCTTCTGGATGGCGGGTGAGTACGAAGTCACTCTCCGCATTGGGACGAACGTCCCCAAAGCTGATTTAAGCCGGTCGTTCAGGTTTACTCTCTTTGAGTCGGACAGCGACCAACTGCGGGCACACCGCGATCAATTCAAGTTCGGTAACGGGGTGTATTACCGCCTCCCGCCGGTCGAGCCACATTTCGCTGAGGTTCATTCGTGTCGCGGCGCGCATCTTCCAGCATGCACAGGTGCCGTTCGAGCTCGCCGCTTGTCTGCGGGGAATGCCGGATGAATGCAGGAACGTGCATTCGATGCGACTAGACATACGGCCTATTGGCCTTCCAATTTGATGTTCCACAGGACTTCGTCGATTGCCGTACCTTGGTTTTCGCAGATAAGAAGAGCATTGTTCAAGAGCTTTTCCGCCTCTCGAAGGCTCGCAGAACGTGCAGGCCGGGATCGGCACCGCGCGTGCCAACGGGGGCGAGAAGTCAAGCGGAAACATGAAGGCCAGCGCGATATGCTGATGCCTCCGTCCGCCCCAAACCACCAAAGCGCCGCCCCGTCCGCCGCAAATCCAAGATAGTCATGGAAAGCTGTATAAACATACAGTATAGTACTCATCGCGATTGAGCCGCGCCGGCGTCCGCATCGTGGCGCGGGCGCCGCGCCTGCGAGCGTCCCGCAGCCTTCCGGCGCAGCGAATCCCTGGCTAACACATTCAGACGGGCAGACAAATTGTCATCCAGCAATCTGATCCGCATTCGCGGAGCACGTCAGCACAATCTCAAGAATCTCGATCTCGATCTGCGCACCGGCGAAATGACGGTCGTCACCGGCCCGTCGGGCTCGGGCAAATCGAGTCTCGTGTTCGATACCCTTTACGCGGAAGGCCAGCGGCGCTACGTCGAGACGTTCAGCGCGTACGCGCGGCAGTTTCTCGACCGGATGGACCGGCCGCAGGTGGACCGCGTCGACGGCGTGCCGCCCGCGATCGCGATCGACCAGACCAATCCGGTGCGCAGTTCGCGCTCGACCGTCGGCACGATGACCGAGCTCAACGACCACCTGAAGCTCTTGTACGCACGCGCGGCGGAACTGTTCGACCGCATGACCGCGCAGCCGGTGCGGCACGACTCGCCGGAGACGATCTACGCGGAGCTCTTCGCGCGCACGGCGGATCACGATCCGCGGCTCGCGGTCACGTTTCCGGTCGAGCTGCCGGAAACCGCGACCGATGAGGAAGTCGAGCAGTGGCTGTCGGCGAGCGGCTATACGCGGGTGCAGGCGCGACGCGAAGTGGCGTCGCCCACCGGGCCGCGCAAGGTGCTCGACGTGGTGGCCGACCGCTTCCGTCTGCATCAGGTCGACAAGGTGCGCGCGGTCGAGGCGATCGAGGCGTCGTTGAAGCGCGGCGGCGGGCGGGTGAATGTCTACGTGCTCGCGCAGGCGCCGGAAAACCCGGGCGACGCAACAGAAGAGCCCCAGGTGTGGCGTTTCTCCACCGGGCTGCATCACCCGGACAGCGATCTGCGCTATGCGGACCCGCAGCCCGCGCTGTTCTCGTTCAACTCGGCGTACGGCGCGTGCGAAACCTGCCGCGGCTTCGGCCGCGTGATCGGCGTCGATCTCGGCCTCGTGATTCCCGACGCGCGCAAGACGCTGCGCGGCGGCGCGATCAAGCCGATGCAGACGCCTGCATGGAAGGAATGCCAGGACGACCTGATGCGCTATGCGGCGAAGGCCGACATCCGGCGCGACGTGCCGTGGGCCGAACTGTCGGACGCCGAGCGCGACTGGGTCATCAACGGCTCGCCGGACTGGAACGGCAAGTGGCAGAGCCAGTGGTACGGCGTGAAGCGCTTCTTCGGCTATCTCGAATCGAAAGCGTACAAGATGCATATCCGCGTGCTGCTGTCGAAATACCGCAGCTACACGCCGTGCGAGGTGTGCGGCGGCGCGCGCCTGAAGACGGAGTCGCTGTTGTGGCGGCTCGGCACGAAAGCGAACGCCGATGAGGCGCTCGCGCCGGCCGGCCGCTTCATGCCGCGCGGCGTCGACTGGAGCCGCGCGCAGCTCGAAGCGCTGCCGGGCCTGACGGTGCACGACCTGATGCTGTTGCCGATCGAGCGCATCCGCCGCTTCTTCGACGACATCGGCCTGCCGAGCGCGCTGCTCGACGACGCGCTGAAGCTGCTGCTCGCCGAGGTGCGCACGCGGCTGAAATATCTGTGCGACGTCGGGCTGGGCTACCTGACGCTCGACCGGCAGAGCCGCACGCTGTCGGGCGGCGAGGTGCAGCGGATCAACCTGACGACGGCGCTCGGCACCTCGCTCACGAAGACGCTGTTCGTGCTCGACGAGCCGAGCATCGGCCTGCATCCGCGCGACCTGAACCGGATCGTCGAGGCGATGCAGCGCCTGCGCGACGCGGGCAATACGCTGGTCGTCGTCGAGCACGATCCGTCGGTGATGCTCGCGGCCGACCGGCTGATCGACATGGGGCCCGGCCCGGGCGAGCGCGGCGGCACGATCGTCTACGACGGCACGCCCGGCGACATCCGCTCGGCCCGCACGCTGACGGGCGAGTATCTCGGCGGCCGCAAGCATGTCGCGCATGCGTCGCACTGGTCGCGCCGGCCGGTGGACGCGCACACGCCGCGCATCGTGCTCGAGGGCGCGAGCGAGCACAATCTGCGCGACGTCACGGTCGAGATTCCGTTGCAGCGGCTCGTCTGCGTGACGGGCGTGTCGGGTTCCGGCAAATCGACGCTGCTGCAGGACGTGCTCTACCCGGCGATGGCGCGGCATCTGGGCCGCGCGACCGAGTCGCCGGGCGCGTACCGCCGCCTCACGGGCGCGGAGCAGGTGGGCGACGTCGTGTTCGTCGATCAATCCCCGATCGGCAAGACCACACGCTCGAACCCGGCGAGCTACGTCGGCGCGTTCGACGAGATCCGCAAGCTGTTCGCGAAGGCGCCGCTTGCGCTGCAGCGCGGCTACGGCGCGGGCACATTCAGCTTCAACTCGGGCGACGGCCGCTGCCCGACGTGCGGCGGCTCCGGCTTCGAGCACATCGAGATGCAGTTCCTGAGCGACGTCTATCTGCGCTGCCCGGACTGCGACGGGCAGCGCTACCGCGCCGAGATCCTCGAAGTGCGGATCGAGCGCGACGGCCGCGCGCTCAGCATTGCCGACGTGCTGGACCTGACCGTCAGCGAAGCCGCGGCGTTCTTCGCCGCCGACGCCGAGGTGCTGCGCGTGCTGCAGCCGATCGTCGACGTCGGGCTCGAATACGTGAAGCTCGGCCAGCCGGTACCGACGCTGTCGGGCGGCGAGGCGCAGCGCTTGAAGCTCGCGGGCTTTCTCGCCGAATCGGCGAAGGCCGCCGGCGGGCGCCGTGTCGTCACGCGCGAGGCGCGCGTCGCGCAAGCGCGGCTGTTCATGTTCGACGAGCCGACCACGGGGCTGCACTTCGACGACATCGCGAAGCTGATGCAGGCGTTCGGCAAGCTGCTCGCAAGCGGCCATTCGCTGATCGTGATCGAGCACAATCTCGACGTGATCCGCGCGGCCGACTGGCTGATCGACCTCGGCCCGGAAGGCGGCGACGGCGGCGGCTTCGTGCTGTGCGCGGGCGCGCCGGACGACGTGAAGGCCTGCGCCGGATCGCATACCGGCGCGGCGCTCACGCACTACGAGCGCGCAATGGATGCCGAAGCGCGGCTCGCCGACGAGGGCGTGCCGCTGCAGGCTGCGTTGAATGCGGCGCGTGCGCGGCGCGCGGTCGAGGGAGAGGACGTCGTGCGGATCGTCAACGCGCGCGAGCACAACCTGAAGGCGCTCGACGTCGACATTCCGCACGGCAAGTTCAACGTGATCACCGGCGTGTCCGGTTCGGGCAAGTCGACGCTCGCGTTCGACATCCTCTTTCACGAGGGCCAGCGCCGCTACCTCGAATCGCTGAACGCGTACGCGCGCTCGATCGTGCAGCCGGCGGGGCGCCCCGAAGTCGATGCGGTGTACGGCATTCCGCCGACGGTTGCGATCGAGCAGCGGCTGTCGCGCGGCGGCCGCAAGAGCACGGTCGCGACGACGTCCGAAGTGTGGCACTTCCTGCGGCTGCTGTACGTGAAGCTCGGCCTTCAGCATTGCATTCACGACGGCACGCCGGTCAGCTCGCAAACCGTCGAATCGATCGCCGCGCAGTTGCTGCGCGATCACCGCGGCGAGCATGTCGGGCTGCTCGCGCCGCTCGTCGTCAACCGCAAGGGCGTGTACACGGATCTCGCGAAGTGGGCGAAGGCGCGCGGCAACACGCATCTGCGCGTGGACGGCGAGTTCGTGAAGGTGGACCCGTGGCCGAAGCTCGATCGCTTCCGCGAGCATACGATCGAGCTGCCGGTGGCCGATCTCGTCGTGTCGCCGGACCGCGAGGCCGAGTTGCGGCAGCGCCTCGCCGAGACGCTCGAGCTCGGCAAGGGCGTGATGCATCTGCTCGCGCCGCTCGACGGCCTGCATCATGCGATGGCCAACGATCATTCGACCGCGCGGATCGGCGAGATCAAGGTGCTGTCGGTCAAGCGCGCGTGCCCGGTGTGCGGCACGAGCTACCCGGAGCTGGACCCGCGGATGTTCTCGTACAACAGCAAGCACGGCTGGTGCACGACCTGCGTGGGCACCGGCGTCGCGCTCACGCGCGAGCAGCGCGCGGCCTACGACGACACGGTGTTCGCCGAAGACGGCCGCGGCCGCGAGCAGACGCTGCCGTCCGACGAGCAGGAACCGGAAGGCGTCGGCGACGAGCCGTGCGCGGATTGCGGCGGCACGCGACTGAATCCGTCCGCGCGCGCGGTGATGTTCGACGGCCATCCGATCGTCGATGTCGCGCAATGGACGGTGTCGGATACGCGCCGCTGGATCGACGGCCTGCAACTCGGCGGGCGCGACGCGCAGATCGCGCGCGACGTCGTCAGCGAGATCGGCAGCCGTCTCGCGTTTCTCGAGGAAGTCGGGCTCGGCTACCTGAGCCTCGATCGCGCCGCGCCGAGCCTGTCGGGCGGCGAGGCGCAACGCATCCGGCTCGCGGCGCAGCTGGGCAGCAACCTGCAAGGCGTCTGCTACGTGCTCGACGAGCCGACGATCGGCCTGCATCCGCGCGACAACCAGATCCTGCTGAACGCGCTGCGCAAGCTCGGCGACAAGGGCAATACGCTCGTCGTCGTCGAGCATGACGAAGACACGATCCGCCGCGCCGATCACATCATCGATGTCGGCCCGGGCGCCGGCAAGCGCGGCGGCACGCTGGTCGCGCAGGGCGGGGTCGCGGACCTGTCCGCGCAGGCCGATTCGTTGACGGGGCGCTTCCTCGCGCATCCGATCGTGCATCCGCTGCAGCCGCGCCGCGGCGTGAGCCCGCCGGGCGCGAAGAACGGCGCGGCGGTGCCCGAGAACTGGCTGACGGTGCATCGCGGCAAGCTGCATAACCTGCGCGACGTCACGGTCGGCATTCCGCTCGCGCGGCTCGTCGCGGTGACGGGCGTGAGCGGCTCGGGCAAGTCGACGCTCGCGCGCGATGTGCTGATGACGAACCTGCTCGATGCGGTGGGCCGCTCGGTGCTGTCGTCGCCGGCCACGCGCCGCGCGCGCAAGGCCGCGCAGCAGGGCGCGGAAAAGGGTGCGGAAAAGGGCGGTTCGCTGGCGGCGCAGGCGGCGAAGCGCCGCGCGAGCGTGCTCGCGCGCAGCGCGCCGCGGCCGTCGTTCGACGTCATGCACGCGTGGCAGGGCTGCGAGGCGATCAGCGGCTGGGAACATATCGACCGCGTGCTCGAAGTGGACCAGACGCCGATCGGCAAGACGCCGCGCTCGTGCCCGGCGACCTACATCGGCGTGTGGGACACGATCCGCAAGCTGTTCGCGGATACGCTCGAGGCGCGCGCCCGCGGCTACACGGCGTCGCGTTTCTCGTTCAATACCGGCGAAGGGCGTTGCCCGGCATGCGAAGGGCAAGGCGTGCGCACGATCGGCATGAGCTTCCTGCCCGACGTGAAGGTGCCGTGCGATGTGTGCCACGGGCAGCGCTTCAATCCGGAGACGCTCGCGGTCACGTGGCGCGGCAGGAACATCGGCGATGTGCTGACGATGGAGATCGACGAGGCGGTGGAGTTCTTCGCGCCGATATCGAACATCGCGCATCCGCTGCAACTGATGAAGGACGTCGGCCTCGGCTACCTGACGCTCGGCCAGCCGTCGCCGACCTTGTCCGGCGGCGAGGCGCAGCGCATCAAGCTCGTCACCGAACTGAGCAAGGTGCGCGACGACATCACGCGGCGCGGCCAGAAGGCGCCGCATACGCTCTATGTGCTCGATGAGCCGACCGTGGGCCTGCACATGGCGGACGTCGCGAAGCTGATCCGCGTGCTGCACCGGCTCGTGGACGCGGGGCACAGCGTCGTCGTGATCGAGCACGACCTCGATGTGATCGCGGAGGCGGACTGGATCATCGACCTCGGCCCGGAGGGCGGCGTGGGCGGCGGCGCGATCGTGGCGGCGGCGCATCCGGAAGGGCTCGTGCAGGTGAGCGCGAGTCATACGGGGCGCGCGCTCGAACCCGTGCTGGCGCGCGGCGGCTCGGATCGGGGCGAGCCGGTGCGAAGCGGGGAGGCGGGCGCCGGTTGATCGGCGCGCTGCCGATGAACGCCCCCGGCGCCGCGTGGGAAGCCGAGGCTTCACGGCAGGCCCGAGGCGTTCATGCACGCGCGGCGCGATCGCGCATCGTCGGCTTGCCGGTGCGCGTGCGGCCGCGGTTCGAGCGACGGGGCGCCGGTATCCGCCGCGCGCCCGCGTGCGAGGCATCCAAATGCGGCGCGGCAGGGGCGTGACGGAGCGGCCGTTGCGCATGCGTGCACGGACGGGACGCAACTTCGCCGTATCCGGCGCGCTCGCCATCCGGCGAGCAAAGACCAGAGCATTCGACCTGCGCCGAACTAGTCCGAACTGATCAGAATCGAGCCGACCGAGCCGACCGAGCCGACCGGGCCGACCGGGCCAACCGAACCAACCGAGCCAACCGAGCCAACCGAACGAACCGAACGAACCGAGTCAACAGAACCGGGCCAACCGAATCGGTCCGATTCGAACCGATTCGAACTAACCGGCCGCTCCCCCGCGCCGCGCAACCCGCCCGGCCTTCTCTCCCGGCATCGCAGGCAGCCCCGCCGGCGGCAATCCCGGCGGCGCGCCCGTATCCGCGAGGCTGAACATCGGCATCGCGCCGGGACACCGGAACGTCTTCAGCACGTCGCTCGTCAGCGGGTTGGCGACGCTGCCCGCGCTCGCGATGTCGAGCACGGCGCGGCGGCCGTCGAAGTCGAGCGCGACGCGCGTGCGCCCGGGCGTCGCCGTTTCGCTCACGTGCCCCTTCTGCAGCAGGCGCAGCAGCGCCCATGGCCCGTCCGTCGACACCGTCGACGTATCGGGCCGGATGCGCGGGCTCGCCGTGATTTCCGCGTGGACGCCACCGCGCGGCCCCGGCCAGCTCACCGTGATCGGGGAAACGGGCCCGTGCTGGTAGAGCGACGTCTGTCCGTCGACGTCGATCGCGAGGCTCGTGATCGTCGGGTCCAGCTCGGGAATCCGGATGTCGGCCTTCCACGCCATCTGCTTGTGGCCCGAGCCGCCGAAGAAGATGTCGCGGATCGCCTTCGCATGCTGGAACGGCTCGAGGTCGGGGCCCTGCACCGGTTCGGTCGCGCCGGGCAGCGTCTTGTAGCGCCACGGCTTCGTCGACGTGTCGACGAACGGCGCGAGCGCGTTCGTGAAGAAGTCGTCGATCACGCCGCCCTGCGCGAAGACCCGCGTGAAATCGTCGATGCCGACGTCGCGCCGGCTGTCCGAGGCGAACGGGTAGTTGCCCGCGATCGCGAGCCGGCACGCGTCGCCGAGCTTCGCCTCCAGCTGTCGCGACAGCAACTGGCCGATGCCGCGATTCACTTCACGCGAGCCCTGCACCGACAGATCGATCAGCACCGCGCGAAACGGCGCGGGCATCGTGTCCGCGGTCATCTTCAGCTTCGCCGCCGCGTCGCTCGCGGGCGGCATGCCGTTGCTGGTGAGCGCGTCGTCCGCGACGGTGAGCGCGGTGTAGTAGTCGTTCAGCAGGCTCGTCACGGCGTCGAGCCCGGTCTTGCCCGCTTGCGCGGCGGACGGGGGCGGGGCCGTGCGCGTGTCCGCGCCGCCCGTCACCACTTCGCGCAGCGCCGCGAAATGGTTGTCGACGAGTTCGCGCTCGACGCGCTCCTCGGCGCGTATGCCGAGCGCCTGGTCCGCTTTCCGGCTCAGCTCGTCGGAGGCCTTTTGCAGGAACGAACGGTCCGCCGCGGCGACGGGGCCGGCGAGGGTCGTCTCGTTCACCGCCGCGCGCGCGAGGCGGGCGAGCGGCGAATCCGGCGCCGCGAGGCTGCGCAGCACGAGCCGGTTGAAGCCGAGGCTCGTGCCCGTCACCGTGCGGATGTCGCCGAGAAAGTCATCCCATTGCTGCGCGTACTCGATCAGGTATTGCCGGCGAATCGCCTCCGTCAGCGGATCGTCGGCTCCCGTCGCGGCGTTCACGATCGCAGCCGTTTTTTTTTGAGCGCCGCCCAGATAGGCGCGGCCCATCACCCACGCGTCGTCTTCGCGCGCGGCCTGCACGAATTCGGGCAGCCGCTTGTCGAACAGGCGCCGGTATCCGTCGAACGTGAAGAGGCCCGGCACGCCGCGCGAAAGCGGCGCGCCGCTCGCGCGCGTGAAGACGGTGCCCGCTTGCGGGCCGACGGCCCGGATCAGCGTGAATTCGTCCGGCGCGTCTTTCTCCATGGCGGCCTTCGCGCGCTCGTAGAGCCGCGCGGTCGCATTGCTGCCGTCGAGAAACTCTCGCGCCTGGCGGATCAGCGCGTCGTTGCGGATCAGCGGCGATTGCACGACGCGCTCGCCGGAAAAAAGCTGCTCGACGTGCGCGATCATCGACGCGCGGCCGCCGAAGATCGCCGCGCTGTCGGTCTTCGCCCAGTCGTCGAGCACCCACGCCTCGATCCGCGCGGCGTCGAACTTCGTCTTGTCGTACAGCATCAGGTAGACGCGCAGCGCGTCGTAGGCGGCTCTCGCGTCCCGGCGGGCGATCGCGTCGGAAAGCACCGTTTCGATCCGCTTCACGATCTGCGGCAGCAGCAGGTTGTCCGCGAGCGCGTCGTAGGTGCGACGGCTTTCGGCGACGATGCCGGGCGGCGCGTACAGGCCGAAGCGCCAGGCGCTGTCCGGCTCCGACAGGTCGAGGCCCGGGTACGTGGGCAAATCGCGCGCTTCGCTCAGCGTGTCGGGCACGGCCTCGGGCTTGGGCTCCCTGTACGACTGGCCGACCCGCGACGCGAGCGCGGCCGTCTTGCGCCCGATCGCGTCGAGGTAATCGCCGTTGTTGCCCGCGCTGACGCGCAGGCCGATTGCCGCCCACGCGAACAGCAGCAGCGCGAGCGCGTGGCCGACGATGCACAGCGTTCGCGAGCGGTATTCCCACCGCAGATTCGGCTGCACCAGATGCGCATCCGGGAACACGACCTTCGTCAGCAGATCATGGAGGAAGAAGCTCCGGTTGCCCTCGTGCCGGGGCGCGCACGCGATCGGCGCCGGCGCGCGCCCGATCGCGGCCGCGAGACGCTGCATCACGGTGCGCGCTTGCGCCGGCGCCTCGCTGCCCGTCTGGGCGGCGCTCGTGAAATACACGCCGCGCAGCGTCGAATGGTATTGCGTGTCGTCGTAGCGGGAATCGACGAACACGCGGTCGATCAGCTCGCCGAGCGAGCGCGTCATCACGAGGAATTCCTCGGCAAGGGCGGACAGCTTGCGACGCCTGAGCGCGTCGTGCTCCTCCTGCAGGCGCGCGTTCGTGCCCGCCGCGAGCCGCGCGGCCAGCGCGTCGAGCTCCTCGGCGCAGCGCGCGCGGATGCCGTCTTGCGCGACGGTCTCCTTGTCGTACGCGAGCGTGAAGCCCCATGCCTGCGCACGGCCCTCGGTGGTCAGCGAGCTGAAGTATTCGCTGAAGCCCGGCAGCCGGTCCATCTTCGTGACGAGCAGATAGACGGGAAAGCGGATGCCGAGCTCGGTGCGCAGATCGGCGAGCCGTGCGCGCAGCGCGGCGGCTTCGGCGTGGCGCGCGGTCTCGTCGGCGCTCGTCAGGGCGGCCACGTCGACGGCGAGCAGCGCGCCGTTGATCGGCGCGCGGGGGCGGTGCTTGCGCAGCATGCGCAGGAAGCCGAGCCACTCGGCCGCGTCGACGGTCTGCCGCCATGCGCTTTGCGGTCCGTCGTCCGGGGCGGCGCTTGTCGCGCTCGTCGCGCTCGTCGCGCTCGTCGCGCTCGCCGGGGCCGCGGCGGCCGCGCGGGCCTGGCCGGCGGCCGGGCCGTCCGCGCGGCGCGCGTCGGCCCGCGCCGCGGATTCGCCTGCGTCCGGGCGCCCGGACCGCGCGGCGACGAACGGCCGGGGCAACGCATGCAGCGACGTGCCGTGGCGCGTGTAATGGCCGGCCGTGTCGATCAGCACCGCGTCGTTGGTCAGCCACCAGTCGACGGACCCGTCGCGGCCCGAGACCATGCCCGCGGCCCGCTGCATCTGCGCGGCCACCGGGAACGTGAGGCCGGCGTTCAGGAGCGCGCTCGTCTTGCCCGACGCGCCCGAGCCGAGCGTGATGTACCACGGCAGTTCGTACAGGTAGCGCTTGCCCTGGAACAGGCGCCCGAGCCCGCGGGCGCCGGTGCGCATCGCCTTCAGGCGCGCGAGCGCGCCGGCGACGGCCGCGCCGACCCTGGCCAGTTGGCCGGCCGCGGGCGATTCGTGCCGCTTGCCGCCGACATCGAGCAGGCTTTGGAGAAAATCCGGGTCCGCTCGCATCCTCTGCAGCAGCCGGAACGCGAGATGGATCAGAAACACCGCGAGCACGGCCGCGATCGCGATCGCGCGGACCGAGGGCGGCGCGAAGGGCGTCGCGTGTCCGAACGCGAGCAGCGGCGACGCATGCCAGATCAGCAGGCAGAGCAGCGCCACGAACGCGGCGCTCGTCGAGCGGCCCGCGAGCCATAGCAGCGCGCCCGCAAGCAGCAGCGCGATCGCGGCGATCCGCATGCCCGCGCCCGCGAGCGGCTCGAGGCCGCCGAACGCGACGAACGGGCCGACGAACCAGATCAGCAGCGCGACGAGCAGCAACGCGACGAAGGCCAGGAACTGGCGCGACACCAGAAAGGACAGGAACTTGTTCATGTCGGCATCCGAATGGCCGGGGAGTTAGTGCGCGACCGTGATTTCGACGCGGCGGTTCAGCGCGCGGCCTTGCACGGTCTGGTTGTCGCCGATCGGGTTCGCGTCGCCTCGGCCGGCCGATTCCAGGCGGCTCGCCGGCACGCCGCCCGCCTGGAGCAGCTGCATGACCTGCGTCGCGCGCGCCTCGGACAGCGCTTCGTTCGATGCGAACTGTCGGCTCTTGATCGGCGCGTCGTCGGCGTAGCCGATCACCGTCACCTTGCCCGGCACCTTCGCGATCTCGGTCGCGATCTTCGCGATCAGCGCGCCCATCGCCGCATTCACGGCCGCGCCGCCCGGCGCGAACATCGCGTCGCTTCGGAACGTCACGGAGCTGCGGCGGGCGTCTTCGTCGACGCGGACCGTTCCCGCGGCGATCTCGCTCGCGAGCAGCACCTTGAGGCGCAGCTCGGCGCGCGCGGCCGGCGGCGTCATGCGGCCGATGGCGGCGATCTGCATCTGCACGTCGGCGCCGCGGCTCGACAGCGCGTATTTGAAATAGCCGAACAGGCCGAGCAGGATCAGCGACAGCACGGCGGCCGTGATCCGCACCGGGAAATCGTAGAACGACAGGCGCTTGCCGTTCGCATCGGCTTGCCAGTGCGGCGAAAGGGCGACGGACACGGGGCCGCGTTGCGAGGCGATCTCGTTGTGGAGCCGCTGGCGCACGGTCTCGTGCTTGCGCTGGCCGTCGGCTTCGTAGCGGTAGCGGCCTTCGAAGCCGAGGCTCAGGACCCGGTACACGACTTCGAGCAGATCGAGGTGCTCCTGCGGCGAGCTCATCAGCCGGCCGATCAGCAGATACACCTTGTCGCCGCCTTGCCGGTCTTCGTGAAACGACGTGGCGAGCCCTTCGCTGATCCAGGTGCCGAAGTTGCCGTCGCCGGAGCGGGCCCACGTCGTCTGCATCGCGGCTTCGTCGAGCGCCGTGCACAGGCAATAGCGCGCGCCGAGCATGTGGTCGCGCCGGATGTTCGCCTGCTCGCAAAGCCGCTGGAACTGGCGCACTTCCTGCTCGAGCAGCAGGCGCAGCTGCTGGGCGCCTTCGCGCTCGAGCCTGTCCGGCATGTCCGACAACGCCCGCAGCAGCGGGCGCGCCGCTTCGAGCAGCGGATTCGCGGCGGCCTTGACCGCCGCGAGGCGGGCGGCGGGCGATTCCGCGGCCGGAGGCATCGCGGGGGACGGCGCGCGCGCGTGCTCGGCGAACGCCGTCACGGCGGGATCGGTCGGTGGCGGACCGGGCGGGTCCGGACGTTGGACGGCTTCTGAGCTCACGGGCGTTCTCCCGGTTCGTTCGATTGATCAACGCGACCTGCATGCGCGGCGGCCCGGTCGCTTCCTGCACGCGCCGCTATCCCCGGATTCCCCACAGTTCGAGCCGCAACGACGGGAATTCGCCCGCGATGTGCAGCGCGAGCCCGCCGTGCCGCGAGACTTCGTCCCACAGCGGCCCCGTTCGCGACAGTTCGTAGTAGACGTAGCCCGCGTTGAACGGAATCTGCCGGGGCGGCACCGGCAGCGCCTGCAGCGCGATGCCGGACAGGTGGCTGCGCACCAGATCGGGCAGCCGTTCGGAAGGCCCCACCTTCGCCTGCGCGGCGAATTGCTGTTGCAGCAGATCGGGCGGCATCTGCGCGTGCACCGCGAGCACGACCGCCGTGAAGCCCTGCACGTCGGCCGGGTCCACCACGGCGTTGAGGATGCCGTGCCCCTGATCCGACAGCGCGATGCTCTGCGCGCTGCGCACGAGCACCGCGTTGAGCAACCGGTGCGCATCGTCGACGACGGGCTTCAGGCACAGGTGCGGCGCGACGTGCTGATACGGCGGATGCGAATCGAGCGGGCGGCGCGTGTCGGTGCGCACGTAGGTCGACAACTCGCCCGCCATGCCGACGAGAAGCGCGTACAGCTCGGCGGGCGATGTGGTCGGCACCCGCTGCAGATGCTGGAGCAGCGGCTCGTAGCGGTTGAGCGTCTGCAGCAGCAGGTAATCGGATACTTCGGCCGTCGAGCCGGTCTTGCCGTCAGCGCCCGTCAGGCGCTCGGCGAGCGCGTTCGCGCGCAGGCGCGTGAGGTCGTGGATCTTCGCGAGCCAGCTCGCGAGCGTGTCGCTCGCGCCGTAACCGGTGACGGGGGGAATCAGCGTGTCGTCGAGCTCGATGCTGGCGTCGGCGCGAATCGTCTTCACGCGCGTGAGCGCAAGGCCGATCCACGCGTCCGTCAGTTCCTTCTCGGGAATCAGCCGCAGCCGCAGGTTCGACAACTGGACTGTCTTCGGCCCTTGCCCGATCGAATTGGTGTCGCGCAGGTCGGTCTCGAACACGACGTAGCGGGCGAGCGATTCGGCCGCATGGTCGAACGCGGTTTCCTCGCCGTTCGGCACGCGGATCGGCACGGCCAGATAGATCACCTGGTCCAGGTGCTCGGGCCGGATCGTGAGCGGCGCGGGCGGCGGCGTGCTGCCGGGCGCGTCGAACGGCGTGCCGTCGGCGAATACGCCGCTCGCCGACTTGACGACGATCTTGCCGAGCGCGGGCGCCTCGGTGTCGAGGCTGTAGTGGCTGAAACCGAAGAAGAACGGGGAGAGCGGCGCCGTGCGCCGGTGCGCGTAGTGCTCGAGGTAGCGCTCCTGCTGCTGGAACAGCTGCGGGCGCATGAACAGTCCCTCGCTCCAGACGACCTTGTTATGCCAGCTCATGGTGTCATTCCGACGTTCGTGTCATTTTCCGGTTTCGGTGATCCTCACCGCGTGCGTGTCGAGATCGATCGTGAGTCTCAGCTTCGGCGACGAGAAGCGATACCAGGCCGCCTCGCGCGCGGGCGGCAGCGGATACGCGGCGCGCCAGACCGAGTTCGGCAAATCGCGGTAGGCCGCGACGACGCCGAGCGCGGTCGCGGCCGGATCGATCTTGCGGCGCAGCGTCATGCGCTCGCCCGGGCGCAGCAGCAAGCGTTCGCGCGACACGAGATCGTCGGCGAGCACGGTCTTGTCCTGGTCGTCGAGCGTGAAGAAATCGGCGGCGTTGAACGCGCCGTCGGTCTTCAGCTCATAGACGCTCACCGCGATCGGCGCCGCGCGTTTCAGGTCGTCTGGATTGACCGTGGGCGCGGCGCGCACGGTCAACTCGAGACGCGTCGGTTCCTTCGGCGTCGGCGGGCCGCCCGCGCATGCGGCGAGCGCGAGCGGGAGCGCGAAGAAGGCGGCGAGCGTGGTCGGGCGCATGCGGATTCACCGTGCTGAGGGTGAGGCGATCGAAGGCGGGTGCGTGCGGCGGACGCGGGCCGCGCCCGCCGCACGCACGCTCACGCCGCTCAGGCTTCCTTGTTGCCCTTGATGTCGAAGCTGGTCGTGACGGCGCCGCCGCTGCCGCCTTGCGCGTTCTGCACGACGTACTCCTGCTTGACCTTCGCGAACGACAGCGACACGGTCTCGCGGCTGCGCTCCGTATCGGTGCGGCTGCCCGACGGCTTCACCCGCGTGACGATCACGTCGCTCATCGTGAGCTTCAGGTACTCGAGCGGATTGCCGCCCGCCTTGCGCATCACGAGCACGGCCTGATCGACGTGCTTGCCGGTCAGCGCGTACTTCATCAGATTCGGGCTCGCGCGGTCGATCGCATGCTCGAACGTGAGATCCCGGACGGTCGCCTTGCCCGCGCCGCCGCCGCTGCCGGTGTGCATCGTCGACGCCTGCTCGATCTCCCAGTCCCAGTTCAGCACTTCGATTTCGTCCTTGTGACTGTCGTCGAGCGACTCGCCGTTGATCCCGTCGATCTTCAAAAAAATATCTTGAGCCATGAACTTGCTCTCTTGCGTTGATGACAAAAAACGGCCGGTGTCGCGGTGAAGGCGCGATGCCGGCCAGCCGAGGACGCCGGCCCGCAATGGGTCAGGCGGCTTCCTTGATCGACGGCAGCTTCGCGACGAGCCGCAGCGACACGGTCAGGCCTTCGAGCTGGAAATGCGGCCGCAGGAAGAACTTCGCCTGGTAATAGCCCGGGTTGCCTTCCACTTCCTCGACGAGCACTTCGGCGGCGGCGAGCGGCCGGCGGGCCTTGGTGTCCTGCGAGGAGTTGGCGGGGTCCGCGTCGACGTAGTTCATGATCCATTCGTTCAGCCAGCGCTGCATGTCCTCGCGCTCCTTGAACCCGCCCACCTTGTCGCGCACGATGCACTTCAGGTAGTGCGCGAAGCGCGAGCACGCGAACAGGTACGGCAGGCGCGCCGACAGGTTTGCGTTGGCGGTCGCGTCGACGTCGTCGTATTCGGCCGGCTTGTGCAGCGACTGCGCGCCGATGAAGGTCGCGTGATCGGTGTTCTTGCGGTGAACGAGCGGGATGAAGCCGTTCTTCGAGAGCTCCGCCTCGCGCCTGTCGGAGATCGCGATCTCGGTCGGGCACTTCATGTCGATGCCGCCGTCGTCGGTCGGGAACGTGTGGCACGGCAGGCTCTCGACCGTGCCGCCCGATTCGACGCCGCGGATCAGCGAGCACCAGCCGTAGAGCCGGAACGAGCGGTTGATGTTCACGCCCATCGCGTACGCCGCGTTCGCCCACGCGTAATGGCGGTGATCGGCGCCGTTCGTGTTTTCCTCGAAATCGAACTCGTCGACCGGGTTGGTATGCACGCCGTACGGCAGGCGCGCGAGGAAGCGCGGCATCGCGAGGCCGATGTAGCGCGCGTCGTCCGCGCTGCGCAGCGCGTTCCACGACGCGTATTCGAGGTTCTGCGTGAAGATCTTCGTCAGGTCGCGCGGGTTGGCCAGCTCCTGCCACGATTCCATCTGCAGCACCGACGGCGACGCGCCGGAGATGAACGGCGTGTGCGCCGCCGCGGCCACTTTCGAGATCGAGCCGAGCAGGTCGACGTCGGGCGGCGTGTGGTCGAAGTAGTAATCGGCGACGAGGCAGCCGTACGGCTCGCCGCCGAGCTGGCCGTATTCCTCTTCGTAGATCTGCTTGAAGAGCGGGCTCTGATCCCATGACTGGCCCTTGTAGCGCCGCAGCGTGCGGCGCAGCTCTTCCTTCGAGATGTCCATGAAGCGGATCTTCAGGCGCTCGTCGGTTTCGGTGTTCGACACCATGTGATGCAGCCCGCGCCACGCCGACTCGAGCTTCTGGAAATCCTCGTGATGCAGGATCAGGTTGATCTGCTCGGAAAGCTTGTGATCGATCTGCGCGATGATCGCGGCGATGCTCTTGTACGCGTCGTCGCTGATCGTCGCGGCTTGCGCGAGCGCCTGCTCGGCGAGCGTGCGGACCGCGTACTCGACGGCCTCGCGGGCCTGCTCGGTCTTCGGCCGGAACTCGTGCGCGAGCAACTGCGCGAAATCCGATTGCGGTTGGGCCTGCGATTGGGCGTCGTGCGATTGGGCGTCGTGCGGTTGGGCCTGCGATTGGGCCTGCGGTTGGGTTTGCTGTTGCGTCTCGGCGCCGGCCGCCTGCGGTTGCTGTTTTTTCATGATGGTTTCCTCGGGTTGCCCTGTTCGGCCGGTCAGTCGGCGTCGCGCTCGCGCGCCGCGGCGTCGGCGCCGTTCGCCTCGCCCGCGAGCCGCGGCTTCGGCGCGGCCGCGAGCGAGCGCAGCAGCGCGTCGTCCTGCAGCAACTGGTTGACGAGCGATTCCGCGCCCGACTTGCCGTCCATGTAGGTCTGCAGGTTCGCGAGCTGCGTGCGCGCCTCGAGCAGTTGCCGCAGCGGATCGACCATCCGCGCGATCGCGGCGGGCGAGAAGTCCTCGATGCTCTCGAACGTCATGTCGACCATCAGCTGGCCGTCGCCCGTCAACGTGTTCGGCACGGCGAACGCGACGCGCGGCTTGACGGCCTTCATGCGCTCGTCGAAATTGTCGATGTCGATGTCGAGGAAGCGCCGGTCGGTGACGGACGGCAGCGGCGCGACGGGCTTGCCGGACAAGTCGGCGAGCACGCCCATGACGAACGGCAGCTCGACCTTCTTTTCCGACCCGTAGACCTCGACGTCGTACTCGATCTGCACGCGTGGCGCGCGATTGCGCGCGATGAATTTCTGGGAACTGCTGATTGCGGACATGCCTGGCTCCATGAAAGAGAGAAGAGGGCAGGGTCAGTGAGCCTGCGCGGCGGGACGCGGCGTCGCGGAGGACGTCGCAGGGTCCGCGCCGACCGGACGAAACACGAGCGCTTCCGGGGGCGGCGCGGCCGGATCTGCGACGTCGATGTCGATGCGCGCGAGGACTGCCTTCGAGGCGAACGCGTCGAGCCACAGAGCGGAGAGGCGCGGCAGCACGTGCTGCTCGATGAAGCCGATCAGCAGCCGGGCGCCGGTTTCCTGCACGAGACATCGCCCGACGATGTAGTCGACGAGCGCGTCGCGATAGGCGACGGCGATCCGATGGTGGCCGGCCATGCGCGCGGCCACGCGATCCAGGTGCAGGCGCACGATGCGCGCGAGCGCGCCGTGCTCGAGCGGCCGGTACGGCACGACGGCGACGCGGCCGAGGAACGCGGCCGGGAACGCCTTCAGGAGCTCGGGCGCGAGCGCGTCGCGCAGGCGCGCGGCGTCGGGCGCGAGCGCCGCGTCGGCGCACAGGCTCGCGCTCAGCTCGGCGCCGACGTTGCTCGTGAGCAGGATCGTCGTGTTGCGGAAATCGATGTAGCGGCCGTCGCCGTCTTCCATGTAGCCCTTGTCGAACACCTGGAAGAACACTTCGTGCACGTCGCGATGCGCTTTCTCGATCTCGTCGAGCAACACGACCGAGTAGGGGCGGCGGCGCACGGCCTCCGTCAGCACGCCGCCCTCGCCGTAGCCGACGTAGCCGGGCGGGGCGCCCTTCAGGCCCGACACGGTATGGGCTTCCTGGTACTCGCTCATGTTGATCGTGATCAGGTTCTGCTCGCCGCCGTACAGCGCCTCGGCCAGCGCGAGCGCGGTCTCGGTCTTGCCGACGCCGGACGGGCCCGCGAGCAGGAACACGCCGAGCGGCTTGTGCGGATCGCTCAGGCCCGCGCGCGCGGTCTGCACGCGTTCGCCGATCTGGCGCAGCGCATCGGCCTGGCCGATCACGCGCGCCTCCAGCGTGGCGGGCAGCGTGCGCACGGCGGCGACTTCGTCGGTCACCATCCGGCCGACCGGAATGCCGGTCCAGTCGGCGACGATCTGCGCGACGATCGCCTCGTCGACTTCGGGGAACACGAGCGGCGCGTCGCCTTGCGCCGCCGCGAAGCCGCGCTCGAGCGCGCCGAGCGCCGCGGCGGGCGCGCTCGGCATCGCGCCGCCTTCGGGTGCCGTGCCTTCGGGGGCCGCGTCTTCGGCGAGCGCCGCCTCGCGCGCGGCGAGCAGCGCCCGCGCCGCTTCGATCTGCGCCTGCCAGCGGGCGTCGAGCGCCGCCTCTTCGGCCGACAGCGCCGCGATCCGGCCGACGCAAGCCGCGACGGACTGCTCGGCCGCGAGGCCGATGCGCGCCTCTTGCCCGAGCAGATCGAGCTCGGTGCGCGCTGCCCGCAGGCGCCGGCGCGCGTCCTGCAGTTCGCGCGGCGCCGCGTGCTGCGAAAGCGCGACGCGCGCGCACGCGGTGTCGAGCAGGCTGATCGCCTTGTCCGGCAACTGGCGCGACGGGATGTAGCGATGCGACAGCGTCACCGCGGCGCGGATCGCCTCGTCGCGCACGAGGACACCGTGATGCCGCGAGAACGTCCGCGCGAGGCCGCGCACCATGTCGACCGCGGCCTGCTCGTCCGGCTCCTGCACTTGCAGCACCTGGAACCGGCGGGTCAACGCGGGATCTTTCTCGATGTGCCGCTTGTATTCGGACCACGTGGTCGCGCCGATCATGCGGATCGTGCCGCGCGCGAGCGCCGGCTTGAGCAGGTTCGCCGCGTCTCCCGTGCCTGCCTGGCCGCCCGCGCCGATCAGCGTGTGCGCTTCGTCGACGAACAGGATGACCGGAGCGGGCGATTTCGCGGCGGCCTCGAGCACGCTTTTCAGGCGCGATTCGAATTCGCCCTTCATGCTCGCGCCGGCGAGCAGCGCGCCGACGTCGAGGCTCATCAGACGTACGCCGGCGAGCTTCGGCGGCACGTCGCCCGCCGCGATCGCGAGCGCCAGGCCTTCGACGACGGCCGTCTTGCCCACGCCCGCCTCGCCCGTGAGGAGGGGATTGTTTTGCCGGCGGCGCAGCAGCACGTCGATCATCGTGCGGATTTCCAGCTCCCGACCCACGACGGGATCGATTCCACCGTCTTTCGCGCGCGCGGTGAGATCCGCGCAGTACTGCTCGATCGGCGCGCCGGTCGGCGCCGACGGGATCGCATCGGATGCGGCGCCCGCCGGGACGGGCGCGAAATCGCGGCTGTCGTAGGGCGCGTCGGCGGCTTCCGGGGAGCCGTCGATCCACGCGGGCAGCGCGTCGTCGATGCCGTCCGCGCCGAGCTTGCCGAACGCCGGAGAAATGGAGAGCAGCACGCGCCGCAACTCCGGCGTGCCCACGAGCGCCGCCACGAGCCACGCGCCGCGGATGCGCCGATCGTCGAAGCGCAGCGTCGCGAGCACCCATGCGCGCTCGATGGCCGTTTCGACGTGATGCGAGAAATCGCTGATCGAGCTGGCGCCCGCGGGCAGCGCGGCGAGCGCGCGCGCCATGTCGCGATCCAGCGCGTCGCGCTCGATGCCCGCGTGCCGGAGGATGCGGTGCAGATCCGAGTCGGTCTGCTGCAACAACTGGTGCAGCCAATGAACCAGCTCGACGTACGGGTTGCCGCGCAGCTTGCAGAAGACCGTCGCCGACTCGATCCCTCTGAAGAGCGTGCCCCCGAGCTTGCCGAACAGCGCCTGACGCGAAATCGTCATGGACAGGTCCTTCCTTTTGCTTGTCTTGTTTTATTGCGGAGCCGAGCTAATCGCTCCGCACATCGTTCAGTCGTCAAGGCGCGCGACTTGTTTTAGGATTTTTCTTATTCGCATTAATGCGTTCTGCTTTCGTTGGCTCGAATATTCTTTTTGAATTAAGGCGTGGTCAACTACCATAAATGGTAAGTCGGTCGAAAAATGGAGGATCGAACTTTTTTGTCAATCGAATCGGCAAATTGTCAAAAATTGCAAAGCTGTTATATTCCGTTATGGACAACGGCGAATTCCATGGCGCACACTGATTTAAAGCACATGCCGCGTGAAATGCGGCGCGCCGGAAAATAGCGTCGCATCGAATAGTTGATGTCGCCGAGGCCGATTGAATTACCGCCGGATTTCGTGTGGAATCTGTTTCCGGGTGCGAAAATCGGTGTCGAATGAAATTCTTTTTATTGAGATAACGAGAGCGGTTCGATTTAAGAACGATTTTCATCAATTTTTAAGTCAGTCGGATTTGCCATGCGAACTTTTAAACTGTTTCGCCGCAACGGGCAGGGCGCGCAATATGCCGAATCGGCATCGCGGGACGCCGGCGCTGCGTCTCGGGCCGCCGGCCGCCGCAGCGAATCGATCGTCGAGACGCTGCTGATCGGGCCGTCGGATACGGGCCAGGATGATTCGACGCATGACGGCGGCGCGGTGTTCGGCCTGATCGGGACGACGATCGCGGCGGAGGCGTTCGCTTCCCGTCCGGAGCGCGCTGCAACGGATGTTGCGACGGCGGCCGGCGCGCCCGCGCCTGCCGGGGATCTCGTGCATTCGCTGTACGAGCAGTACTGCAGGGCGCTCGAGGACCCGCAGGCGCCGCTGACGAGCGATTGGGCGGCCCGGCTGGCGGTCGTGCACGCGCCGCCGCCGGAGCCGGCCGTCGCGCGGATCGAGGAAGCCGACGGCACAGGCGCGATCGACGCGCTTCTGTCCGGCGCGCGCGTCCTCGACGACGCGTTCGGCTCGCTCGGCTCGGACGGCGCGCCCGATCCGGCGGGCGCGGATTCGACGCCGGAGGTCCTGCGGCTTTTCGCTCCGGCCGAATACCGCGCGGCGGCGGCGCGGCGGCCGGGCGGCCTGCCGCCCGCCCTGGCCCGGCGAGAGCACCATGCGCTCGCCATCGACAGCCCGCTGCCCGCGCCGGGCGCGGCCTCGAATCAGGACGCGCGATGACGACGCCGAACGCATCGGATGCGCGCGCCGCGGCGAAAGCCGATCTGCACGATCTGCCGATCGCCGCGCGGCTCGCGGAGATGGAACGGCGCGTCCGGGAGCAGCCCGCGAGCGCGGAGCACCGCTGGCCGCTGTTTCAGCTGCTGTGCGTGACGGAGCAGTGGGCGCGCGCGCTCGTGCAGTTGCAGGTGCATGCGCAGCTCGCGCCGCAGGATGCGCAGGCCGCGCAGGCATACCGCGATCTGATTCGCGCCGAGCGCTTGCGCGCCGAGGTGGTCGCCGGCCGCGCGCGGCCCGGATTCGTGTTCGATGCGCCGCGGTGGGCCGACGATCTGCTGGAGGCGCTGCGCGCCGCGTCGATCGGCCGGCGCGACGAGGCCGACCGCGTGCGCGAGCGGGCGCTCGATCAGGCGCCGCTCGTCGCGGGGCGCGCGCCGCATTCGGCGTTCGACTGGATCGCCGACAGCGATTCGCGGTTCGGCCCCGTGTGCGAGATCGTGACTGCCGGCCATTATCGGTGGCTGCCGTTTTCGGACATTGCCGCGTGGCACGTTCCGCGTCCGGCCCGGCTGATCGATCTCGTATGGGCGCCGTGCGCGGTGACGCTCGTCGACGGCGGCGCGGTGCGGGGCTTCATGCCGGCGCGCTATCCGGCGGCGGATGACGCGAACCAAGCGAACCAAGCGAACCAAGCGAACGAGACGAACGATGCGCACGAAACGAATGCGCACGCCGATCGAGGCGCGGCCGACGCGGCGCGCGAGATCGACGCGTTGCGCGTCGGCCACAGGACGACATGGCGCGAGGCCGGCCGTACCGGCGTGATCGCGCGAGGCCGGAAGACCTGGTCGACGAGCGCGGGCGACTACGGCCTGTTCGAGCTCGAGCGCTGCGCGTTCGGCGCGGCGGCGCGCGCGGCCGGGGCGGCGGATGGCGCGACGCACGATGCGGCGCACGGCGCGCCGCGCGAAGGGGACGGCGATGGACGAGCATGAGAAACGCGCGCCGGGGCCGGGCAAAGGCGGCGCGCGCCCGGGCGGCGCAGGCGTCGCGGCGCCGCGCCGCGCGAACACGCATCTGCTGCCCACGCTGATCGACCGGCTGCGCGACGACGCGCCGCAGCGCCAGACCGAGGCGCCAGGCGAATACGCGGTGACGCGCATGCAGATGCGCGGCATCGTCCAGCGCGATCTCGCGTTCCTGCTCAACACGATGAACATCGACGATCGCATCGACCGCGAGCGGTATCCCGCCGCGGCCGCGTCGACCGTCAACTTCGGCGTGCCGCCGCTCGCGGGCGCGTTCATGGCGGCGTGCAAATGGGCCGACATCGAGCGGATCATCCGCCGGGCGATCGCCGATTTCGAGCCGAGGCTGATCGCGGAAACGCTCGTCGTCGCGCCGTCGAAGGACGTCGAGGCGGGCGAGCGATCGAACGTGCTGTCGTTCGAGGTGCGGGGCATGATCCGCATGGACCCTTATCCGATCGAATTCATGGTCCAGAGCGCGCTCGATCTGGAAACGAGCCAGGTGAGCATTACCGGCATGCGCGCGGTCTGACGCGCGCGCCGACGACAAGGGGGACATCCGGTGGACCCGCGACTGCTCGACTACTACAACCAGGAACTGATCTACATGCGCGAGCTCGGGGCCGAGTTCGCGCACGCGCACCCGAAGATCGCGCGGCGCCTCGGCATGCAGGCGGGCGAGGTGGCCGATCCGTACGTCGAGCGGCTGATCGAGGCGTTCTGCTTCATGGCCGCGCGCATGCAGATCAAGCTCGACGCGGAGTTTCCGCGCTTCACGGGCCGGCTGCTGGAAGTGCTGTATCCGAACTACGTCGCGCCCACGCCGTCGATGGCGGTCGCGCGCCTGTATCCGAGCCGCACCGAAGGCAATCTCGCCGAAGGGTTTCGCATCGCGCGCGGCACCGCGTTCACCGCGCGCGTGCCGGCCGGCGAGAAGACCGCCTGCCAGTTCCGCAGCGGGCAGGACGTGACGCTCTATCCGCTGGAGATCGCGGAAGCGACGCTGACGGGTATCCCGCCCGACATCCCGGCGCTCGACCGCTACGTTGCGTCCGGCACGCAGGTGCGCGGCGCGTTGCGCCTGCGGCTGCGCACGACGGGCAACGTCCGCATCGCGGACCTGAAGGGGCTGGACCGGCTGCCGGTGTATCTGGCGGGCGACGAGCAGGTGGCCTCGCACCTGTTCGAACTGCTGCACGTGGCGGGCGTCGCGACGATCATCGCGGCGCCGGGCGAATTCGCGGCGCCGGGCCGGCCGCTTTACGCCGTGACGGCCGATGCGCTCGCCCACGAAGGGCTCGGCGCCGACGAAGGCCTGCTGCCGCTCACGTGGTCGAAGTTTCACGGGCACAACCTGCTGCACGAATACTTCGCGTGTCCGCAGCGGTTCTACTTCTTCGCGTTGACGGGCCTCGCCGACGGATTGCGCCGCGTGAGCGGCCGCGAGGTCGAGATCGTCGTGCTGCTCGACCAGTCGCCCGAGCGGCTCGAGAGCGTCGTCGACGCATCGCGCTTCGCGCTGTTCTGCACGCCCGTCGTCAACCTGTTCGCGCGCCACACGGACCGGATCGAGCTGTCGACGGGGCAGAGCGAATTTCACCTGGTGCCGGCGCGCCTCGCGCCGCTCGACTACGAGGTGTTTTCCGTCGAGGCGATGCACGGGCAGGTCGCGGCCACGTCCGCCGAGCTCGAGTTCCGGCCGCTTTACCAGACGCTCAACGACGACGAGCACAATCATGGACGCTATTTCTCGACACGGCGCGAGCGTCGGCTCGCATCGGACTCGGCGCGCCGCTACGGCACGCGCACGCCTTATGTCGGCACGGAGATGTTCGTATCCCTCGTCGATCAGAACGAGGCGCCTTATAGCGAGGAAATCCGCTACCTGTCGGTCGACGCGCTGCTGACGAACCGCGACCTGCCGACCCTCGTGCCGCGCGACGGCGTGCGCGACCTCACGATCGTCGAATCCGCGCCGCTCGAAAGCGTCGGCCTGATCCGCGCGCCGACCGCGCCGAAGGCGCCGTATGCGGAGCGCGAGACCGCGTGGCGGCTGATACGCCAGCTCAATTTCAACTATCTGCCGCTCGACGAGCTCGATCACCGCGCGGGCGGCCAGGGAATGCGCGATCTGCTGCGTCTGTTCGTGACGGGCGACGAGGCCGACAATCGCCGGCAGATCGAGAGCCTGATCGGCGTGAAGACGCGGCCCGTGACGAGAAAGCTGCCGGGCGCGGGCCCGCTCGTCTTCGGGCGCGGCATCGAATGCTCGCTCACCGTCGACGAGCCGGGTTTTTCCGGCGTGAGCCCGTACCTGTTCGGGCTGGTGCTCGAACACTATCTGGCGCGGCACGTGTCGATCAACGTTTTCACGCAGACCGAGCTGCATTCGGTCCAGCGCGGCCGCATCGCGCGCTGGCCGGTGCGCATGGGCGCGCGGGGAGGCGCTTGATGGAACACGCATCGCACGACGCCGCGCTCCCGCCGCGGATGCACGAACGCCTGAAGGCCGAGCCTTGGCGCTACGGCTTTCTGACGCTGCTGCGGCGCGTCGGCGCGAATCCTCGCCTCGATCCGATCGGCACCGCGAAGCGTCCGCGCGCCGAGCCGTTCAGGCTCGGCCAGCAGCCGAGCCTCGCGTTCGCGCCGCGCGAGATCGCGAGCGTCGGCGGCGCGAACGGCCGGCTCCGGGTGCGGCTGTTCGGCCTCGGCATGCTGGGGCCGAACGGGCCGCTGCCGATCCACGTGACGGAGATCGCGCGCGATCGCGAAGAGAGCCGGCGCGACACGACGCTCGGCGATTTCCTCGACCTCTTTCACCACCGCTATCTGACGCTGCTGTATCGCGCGTGGGCGTCGGCGCAGGCGGCGGCGGGGCTCGACAGGCCGGGCGACGAGCGTTTTTCCTTTTATGTCGCGAGCCTCACCGGGCAGGACGCGGCCGACATCGCCGCGCGCCCGCTGCCCGCGCACGCGCGCCTGTCGGCGTCGCCGCACCTGGTGCGCGAGGCGCGCAATCCGGATGGCCTGCGCATGACGCTCCAGCGTTACTTCGGCGTGCCGGTGACGATCGAGGAGAACGTGTTCCACTGGATTCGGGTGGACCCGGCCGAGCACAGCCGTCTCGGCCGGCCGGGCAGCGCGTCGGTCATGGCCGAAGGCGCGATGCTCGGCGAGCTGGTGCCGGACCGTCAGCACAAATTCCGCATCGTCGTCGGACCGCTCGACATCGACGCCTACCTGCGCTTCACGCCGCAGGGCGAGGATTTGCCGCGGCTCGTCGAATGGGTGCGGGCGTTCGTCGGCTACGAGTTCGAATGGGAGCTCGAGCTGCGCATCAAGCCGAACGGCGCGCCCCCCGCGGTGATGAACGGCCCGCAGCAGCTCGGCTGGTCGGGGTGGCTCGGGCGCTCGCCAACCGAGGCGCCCGTCACCGGCATGCGTTTCGAACCCGAGCGGTATGCGGACCGGTTCCGGCGCGATGGCGGCCCGACGCCCGCCGATCGCCCGATTTGAGAGGTGAGCGATGAGCAGCAGAAAACCGGCCGGTCAATCCGCGCCCGCGCGAACGCCGAAGGCTCCGGACTGGATGGCGAGCGTCGATGCGGACGCGCCTTGCGGAGCGGACCTTGAATACGATCCCGAATTCGTCGTGCTGTCGGCGAAGGTCGCGCCCCGCTCGGACGCGCAGTACGGCGACTTCGTCGGGATGCCCGAACCCGTGAACTGGAGCGACGTCGACCGCGACTGCCGTCGGCTGATGACGCGCAGCAAGGACATGCGCGTCGCGGTTCTGTTCGCCCGGTGCCGCACCCGGCTCGCCGGCGCGGCCGGGCTGGCCGAAGGCGTCGGCCTGCTCGCCGCGTGGCTCGCCGCGTTCCCCGATGCAATTCATCCGCGGGCCGACGTCGACGCGGATCGCGACGCGGCGCTCGAGATCCGGATGAATGCGCTGCAGGCGCTGACCGATTCCGACGGCCTGCTCGCGGACGTGCGCGAGATCGTGCTGATCGGCGCGACCGCGACGCGCCTGCAGGTGCGCGACGTGGAGCGCGCGTTTGCGCAACCGCGCCCGGGCGACGCGCTCGCGCTCGAATCCGTCGCGCGCCAGCTCGCGGATCTGCGCGCGCAGCAGCCGGCCGCGCTCGCGGGCTTCGACGAAGCACTCGCGAGCGCGGCCGCGATTCGCGCATGGAGCCGCGCGCATCTCGGCGCGTATGTGCCCGATCTGTCGGCGCTCGAAGGGCTGCTTCGACATGTCGCGGGGCGAGGCGCGCGCACGGACCACGCGGCCCCGGCGCCGGCCCCCGCCGATGCGCCGCCGGCGCAGGAGGCGGACTGCGTGCGAGCGGACCGCCCCGCGCGGGCTCAGGCGCAGGCTCACGCTCAGGTTCAGACGTCCGTCGAACGCGAGGCGGCGCCGACGGTCGAGTCGAACGAACGCGGCGCGGTCGCGACGCCGCTCGATCGCTACGCCGCGCGCGCGTTGATCCGGGAGGCGCGCGAGTGGTTCGAGCAGCACGAGCCGAGCAGTCCGATTCCGGTGCTGCTCAGGCGCGCCGAGTATTTCGTCGGCAAGCGCTATGCGGAAGTGGCGCGGGCGATTCCGGTCGAGCTGCTCGCGCAGTGGGGCGACGGCGAATCCTGATCGCGCATGGGCGCGAAGCGCGCCGATTGGCGTCGCTCGCCGATAGACGACGTTCCTGAAGGAGGGCAGTCATGCCGAATTTACCCGCCGCTCGCACCGTCGAGATCAGCGGCCCCGCGTTGCCGACGTTGCCGTCGGGCGAGCCCGCCCTTCGGCTGAGCGCGATCCGCGGCAGCGAAAAGCTGTCGGAGATCTACGCGTACGCGCTGGAGTGTCTGACGCCGCCGGATTCGACGCTCGCCGACGAGCAGGCCGCGAACCTCGACTTGAAGGCGATGATCGGCAAGGCGCTGACGGTGACGGTCCAGCTCGAAGGCATGGGCTCGTTCGTGGCGGGCATGCCGGGCATGTCCGGCACCGCCCACATCGGGCAGGGCAAGCGCGAGATCAGCGGCATCGTGACCCGGGCGAGCTTCGCGGGCCCGTTGAACCGGCAGTGCCGATACCGGCTGACGATGCAGCCGTGGATCTATCTGGCCGACCAGCGCTCGGACTACCGGATCTTCCAGAACCGGAGCGTGGACGAGATCATCGACGAAGTGCTGAACGCGTACTCATATTCGTACGACAAGCGGTTGAGCGGCCGGTATCCGAAGCTCGCCTTTCAGGTGCAGTACGGCGAGACGGATTTCGCGTTCATTCAGCGGCTGATGCAGGAGCACGGCATCTACTGGTTCTTCGAGCACTCGAACAAGGTGCATCGGATGGTGCTCGTCGATCACCTCGGCGCGCACGAGCCAGTGGCGAGCGCCGCGTACCGCACGCTGAAGTATTACCCGCCCGGGCACAAGATCGATCGCGAATACATCGACGCGTTCGATACGGCGGAGTGCCTTCAGCCCGGCCGCTGGACCACGAGCGATTTCGATTTCGAGAAGCCGAACGCGCGTCTTCGCGTCGAGAACGCGCTGCCGCAGGAGACGGCGCACAACGGGCTCGAACGGTACGAATGGCCGGGCGATTATGCGAACCCCGAGCACGGCGAGCATGTCGCGCGGGTGCGCATGGAGGAACTGCGCGCGCAGGGCGAGCGCGCGTCGGGCGGCGGCAACGTGCGCGACGTCGTGTGCGGCACCACGTTCTCGCTCGAGGGCTATCCGTGCGCGAGCGCGAATCGCGAGTATCTGGTGCTCGGCGCGTCGTTCGAGGCCGAGGAAACGGGCGGGGCGACGGGAACGGGCGACCATCGGATCAGCGCGTCGTTCGTCGTGCAGCCGGCGACCACCGTGTTCCGGCCGCCGCGCACCGTGCGCAAGCCGCGCACGCGCGGGCCGCAGACCGCGGTCGTGACCGGGCCGCCAGGGCAGGACATCTGGACCGATCAATACGGCCGGGTCAAATTGAAATTCCACTGGGATCGCTCGGCTGCGCGCGACCAGAATTCGTCGTGCTGGGTGCGCGTGTCGTATGCGTGGACGGGGAACAACTACGGGGGCGTCCACATTCCGCGGATCGGCTCGGAAGTGATCGTCGATTTCGAGAACGGCGATCCGGACCGGCCCATCGTGACGGGGCAGGTCTACAACGCGCTGCACATGCCGCCGTGGCCGCTGCCGGACCACGCGACGCAAAGCGGGATGCTGAGCCGCACGCCGGCCGGCAGCGGCGAGAACGCGAACATGCTGCGCTTCGAGGACAAGGCGGGCGAGGAGCAGGTCAAGCTGCACGCGGAGCGCAACTACGACGTATCCGTCGAGCGGGATTCGACGATCGCCGTCGGGCGCAAGCACTTGACGCTGGTGGGGCTGGAGCTGCCGCCCGTGTCGTCCACGCGCTCGCCGCTGGATCGGCTGATCGAGGTGCTGCGGCTCGGGGGCGCGCCGCGTCCCGCCGCGCCGGCGCAGCAGCCTGCGCCGCAGCAGCAACACCAACAGCAGCAACATCAGCAACATCAGCAACAGCGGCAACCACAGCCGTATCAGCAATTGAAACGGCAGCGGCAGTTCCAACGCGCGGGCGCGTTTCAGGCGCTCGCCGCGAATGTCGCGGGCGCGCTGCAGGGCATCGTGGCCGTGCTCTCGGACCCGTCGATGACCGCATCGGCGCGCACCGTGCAAGGCGCGTCGACGTCGGTCGTGTTCGGCGACACGCAGGGCGTGAACGTCGGCAACAAAGTGACGGTCACGAGCGGAGACACGCACGCGGAAGTCAATGGAACGGCTTCCGCGAAGAACGCGAACAGCGTCTCGCTGAACGGCACGAGCACGAGCGTCACCGGCTATTCCACGGGCGTGACCGGAGCGAGCGTCACCACGCTGGGATTCGGCGTCTCGACGAACGGAACAACGGTCACGACGAATGGCGCGACCATCGGTTCGACGAGGGTGGCGATCGCAACTAAAGCGAACGATTACACCTTGATCGAAGGAATCAAGATCTCCTTCTGACCGAAGCCGCCCACAAGCCTCAGGCCGTCAAATGAAAATCATCAAACCCTTCAGGATCAGCCCGCTGACCCGTCTCTACCGGATGCACGGACAAGAGCATCTCGGCGTCGCCGCGCTGATGGCCGCGACCTTGGGCGAGCATCCGCAACTGCTGACGGACTCGGCACTCTGGAATCTGGCCGGCGAAGCGCTGCGCGGCTACACGCTCGACATGGCGCTGCCGAAGCCGTGCCCGGAATTCCTCGTCTGCGGATATGCGTACGGGAAACATGCGGGCGAGCGCAGCGGCGGCGCATGCGAGGTCGGGATCGGCGTCGCCGGCGTGGAAAAGCGGCTGCGGATATCCGGCGACCGGCAATGGGCCGGCGGGCGCGTCACGCCCGCGCGGCCGTTCGAGCAGTTGCCGCTCGACTGGGAATTCGCGTACGGCGGCGCGGGCTTCGCTGACAATCCGCGAGGCCGCGGCGCGGAGCCGTCGCAAGACGGCGTCCGCCCTCTGCCCAACATCGAATACGCGCACAGCCCGATGCGTTTTCCCGACGAGCTTCCCGCGCCCGCCGGCTTCTGTCCGATCGACGCGACGTGGCCGCAGCGCGCGAGCCTGTCCGGCGAATACGACCGGCAATGGCTCGAAACGGATTTTCCCGGCTTTCCGCGCACGCTCGATCCGCGCTGCTTCAACATCGCGCCCGCGGATCAGCAATTGACGGGGCTCGCCGAATTTCCGGACGGCGTCGCCTACGAACTGACGCATCTGCATCCCGATCACGCGGTGCTGACGGGGCGCGTGCCGGCGCTGCACGCGCGGTCGTTCGTCGTGCGCGCCGGCCGCGAGACGCCGGAGGAAATTCCGATGCGCTTGACGACCCTATGGTTCATTCCGCACCGCGAGCGCGTCGTGATGATCTATCACGGCGCGACGGCCGTCGCGCAGTTCGACGCGAGCGACGTGCAGGCATTGCTGCTCGGCGCCGACGCGAGCGGGCAGCCGAGGCCGCCCGAATGGTATCGGCAGGTGATCGAGTGGCGCACGCGACACGACAAGGCCGTGCTGTACGCGCTGCGCGATCGGGATCTGCTGCCCGAGCGCTATCTGCCGGCGGATTCGCCGGCTGAGCCCGCGGCCGCGACGCAGGGTGCGAGGCAGCGGCTCATGCGGGACCGGCTGAGCGCGTTTGCGGACGCGCGTCCGGTCGAGGAGCCCCGCCTCGATCAACTGGTCGAGTTCGTCGAGCGTCAGGAAGCGGCGGCCGACGAAGCGCGCGCGCGGCTCGAGGCGATGCGGCGCGATCTGCCGTCCGGGCGCGAAGCGCCGGCCGCGAAGCGGCGCGGCCCGCCGGCGCCGGCCGTTTTTCATGGCGACGGAGACGAGGCCGGGCAGGCGGCCGCCACCGACTGGTCGGGCATGCAGAAAATGCAACGCGATGCGCACGAGAGCCTTCGCAAGCTCTACCTGCAATCGGCCCAGCATCAGGACGCGCCGGACCGGTTGAGCGAGGCGGCGTCGGAATCGCGGCGCGCGTTCGTCGCCGCCGCCGTCGCGGCGGGGCGCTCGCTCGAGGGCGTCGACCTGACGGGCGCGGATCTTTCCGGCATGGATCTGCGCGGCGCGCGGCTTGCCGGCGCGATGTTCGAGAGCGCCGATCTGAGCGACGCCGATCTGTCGGGCGCGATCGTCGATCACGCCGTGCTGGTGCGCGCCGGTCTGAACCGGACGCGGTTCGTCAACGCCGATTTGACGGGCGCCAATCTCTCGCTCGCCGCGTGCGACGAGACGGACTTCTCGGGCGCGAACCTGAGCGATTGCATCGTCGAGCGCGTGCGGTTGCGAAAGTGTCGATTCGAAGGCGGCATCTTGTCGGACACCCGGTTCGGCGATTGCCGCTTCCATGAAGTCGATTTCAGCCGCGCCACGCTGCGCAATCTGATCGTCGTCGATCAATCGTTCGAGAACGTGAACTTCTCGAACGCGACGATCCGCAAGATGCTGCTGATGAACTGCTCGCTCGCCGACGTTCGGTTTTCGGCGGCCGACATCGACGGATTCGGAATCGTCGACGCGCGCACGCAAGCGCCGCTTCGCTTCGACGCGGCGAATCTCGTGAAGGCGTGCTTCGTCCAGCGCTGCGACGTCGCGCGCGCCGATTTCTCGTTCGCGACGCTCAGTGAGGTCAATTTTCGCGAAGCGGATCTCGACGCGGCGGATTTTCACGGGGCGCGCATCGGCAACTGCGACTTCACCGACGCGCGCCTGCGGGCCGCCAATCTGCGCGGCGCGAAAAGCGAAGGCAGCCACTTCGTGCGAACCGACTTCACCGGGGCCGATCTGCGGGACACCGATCTGATCGCCGCGTACCTGCGCGGCGCGACGCTGGACGGCGCCGATCTGCGCGGGGCCAATCTGTTTCGCGCGAATCTCTCGGAAGTCCTGTCCGACGGCGATACGCAATGGGCGGGCGCGTATCTCGACCACGCGATGCGGTTCCCGGCAGCGCGAGCGCGCCAATGAGAGCGAGCCTCGAGCAATTGCGCGACGCCGTCGCCCAAGGCCATGTGATCAAGGGCGTCGTGATCGATTCGGCGAACCTCGACGGGCAGGATTGGTCGGCAGGCGTGTTCGAGCAGGTGCGGTTCGCCGGCGTCGCGATGCGGGGCGCGCGGCTCGGCGAAGCCGTCTTCAACGAATGCGAATTCCGAGGCGTCGACATGCAATGCGCGGATTTGTCGAAGTGCACGTTCCACGCGTGCCGGCTCGACGATGTGAACCTCTCGGAAAGCCGCCTCCACGGGTTCACGATGAGCTCGACGGTTGCCGCCGGCGTGGATTTTCGCCTCGCGCACGCGCACGGCTTCAACTGCCTGCAAAGCGATATCGGCGATTGCAGCTTTCAACGCGGGCGCATCGAATCGTCGGTGTTCAGCGAGACGCGGCTGGGGCGCGCCGATTTCACGGCGGCCGTCGTCCGCAAGGCGGTCTTCTTCCAGCTCGATCTGACGCAGGCGATCTTGCGCGACGCGACCTTCAGCGACGCCGTCTTCGTCGAAGCCGATCTTGCCGGCCAGTGCTTGCGCGGCCAGCGGATGCATCGCTGCCAGTTCGCCGGCGCGAATCTGACGAACGTCGATTTCACCGCCGCCAACCTCGCTTACTGCAATTTCCAGCGCGCCAGGCTGAGCGGCGCGCGGCTGGACGAAATCGACGCACCGTACGCGGTGTTCGTCGAGGCCGACGCGCAGGGCGCCGTGTGCCGTCATGCCGCGCTGGAGGGCAGCCTCTGGGTGCGGGCCGACATTCGGCAAGCCGACTTCACCGGCTCGACGCTGGAGCGGGCCGTGCTCCAGCACGCGCGATGCGGCGCGTCGCGCTTTTCGCGGGCGCGCCTCGCGGGCGCGGATTTTTCCGGCGCGGATCTGACCGGCGCCGAATTCGACGGCGCGGGTTTCGCGCGAACCCTGTTTCACGACGCGGTCGCGCCCGACATCGCATGGCACGCGCATCCCGGCGCGCTGGCGCGCGATTCGGCGTTGTCGGAGGCGCAAGCGTGGTCGCGGCGACGAGACGAAGCGCTGCGTCGCGAGCGCGAGTGAGAACGGCGCGGGCGCGATCGATCCGTTTCGAACCGAGGAGGAAACATGAATCCGACCGTGATGGAAGCAGCGCGCAGCCGCGCCGCGCCTGCGATGCAAGAGAAAGCGGCGACGGTCGCGGATGCGCTGTCCGACGGCTCGTTCGTCGTCGAATGCGAAGGCGCGAGCGTTCGCTGCCGGCGCGCGTTCAGCTGTCTCGTCGAGCCGCGAGCGGGCGACCGCGTCGCGATTTGCACGGCCGATGCGCGATGCGTCTACGTGACGGCGATCCTGGAGCGCCCGAACGCGGACGCCGTGCACGTGTGCGTTCGGGGCGACCTCGTGCTGGAGGCGACGCAAAACGTCTATCTGAAGAGCGACGGCGCCCTGTGCCTGACGGGGCGGGAGCGCGTATCGGTCAGCGCGGAGCGGCTGGCCTTGTCGGCCCTCGACGCGTCGCTGTCCGCCGACAAGACGACGCTCGCCAGCGCGGAAGTTCACGGCCGGCTCGGGACGATTCGTCTGATCGGCCGGATGCTGGAGACGGTGATCGACCACGTTGCGCAATCGTGCCGAAGCAGTTTCCGCTCGGTGGAGACGGTCGAGCACTTGCGGGCGGCGCAGATCGATCACGCGGCGAGCGGCAACCTGCGCCTGCATGCGAAGAACGCGCTGCTCACGGCCGAGCGGCTGTCGAAGATCGATGCCGGGCAAATACATCTGGGTTAGGAGGGTGCTGAGATGGTGATGGTGAATTCGAGCGCGGGCGGCGAAAACATGGCGACGAGCGTCAACCTCACGCCGCCGGCGGGTGCGCCCGCTCCTTATCCGAACAAGGCTTCGCGCGCGAGCGCGATACCGAATGTCACGAACATCTTCGTGGGCGGCGGTCCCGCCCACAACGTCGCGACGATCATTCCGATGTCGAGCGGCGACAGCGCGGGGGCGATGGGCGGGGCCGCGTCCGGCACCGTGTCGAGTGTCTCGCGCAACGCCCGGGGCGCGAGCAAGACCCTGATCGCCGGCATGCCGGCCACGCGCATGACCGACCCGACGCAGCAGAACAGCGGCAATACCATCGGTGCGGGTAGTTCGCCCAGTCAGACCATCGTGTTGAATCTGAGCGGTTGAAGGATTCGCGCGCCGCTTGGAACACGGCTCGGAGACGCCGCGCGAGGCGATTTCCGGTCGATGTCGCCGGGCTTCGAACTCGGGCTTCGAACTCGGACTTCGAACCGGCACGAAAGCCGCGCTGGCGATCGGGACGCGCCATTGCCACACTGCGAGCGCATCGCCGCGCTTGCGCCGAGCCCGAGTGCATGCGAGCGGGCCGGCATCTTCCCGTTTGAAACCGGCATGCCCGGGCGTCGCGACAACGATCGAAGCCGGGGGCGCGCATGCGGTGAAATGCGAGCGGGCATATCGAAGAGCGGATCGCGTTCGGGTTGAAACAGCGCGAGCAGGCGGCAGTCGACTTGAACGGCCGACACGATGCGTTTTGAAGCGTCGCTCACGGGCGGCGCGAGCCACGAATTTCATGAGCGCTTCGTCTATGGCCGCGAGGTGTTCGCACCGGATGCGCAGGCATTCGAAGTGATGCGGCCGCGCACGGATGCGCCTGACGGCGCAGCGGGTTTCGCCGCGACCGCTTCCGGGCGGCTCGCGGCGGCGGGCGGACTGCGCGGCGATGCGGGCGGCGTGCAGTAGCCGTGCAGTGGCTGTGCAACGGACATGCGGCGGACATGCGGCGGACATGCAATGGCCGGCGATGACGGGACGTAAAAAGCGGACAGCGCCGCATCGAATCGGCGCACTTTCCGGATAGACGGCCCCGGTGGGCGCCGCCACAATCGGATGCCATGCGTTTTCCCACATTCCGAATATCGGCGGATCGATGATGGAACGACTGTATCGCGGCATGGGCCGCGCGGCGCTCGACAGGGCGTACAACAACACTCGGGCGATTGCGAATTTCCCGGCGGTATTGGCCGATTTCCGCACGCGCAGCGCCGCGCTGTACGAGCGCGTTCGCGGCCGGCGCGACTTGCGCTACGGCGATCGGCCGCGCGAGCGTTTCGACTGGCTTCCCGGCGGCCGCGCGAACGCGCCGACCTTCGTGTTCATTCACGGCGGATATTGGCAGAACTGCGCGAAAGAGGATTTCGCGTTCGTGGCGCACGGGCCGCTCGCACGCGGATTCAACGTCGTGCTGGCCGAGTACACGCTTGCGCCCGACGCGTCGATGACGCAGATCGTCGACGAAATCGGCCGCTTGATCGATCATCTGCGCGCCGATCGGGACGGCCTCGGCACTGCGGGACGGCCGCTTTGCCTGAGCGGGCATTCGGCGGGCGGACATCTGAGCGCGTTGCATCGCGGCCATGCGTTCGTGACGAGCGCGCTCGCGATCAGCCCGCTCGTCGATCTCGAACCGATCAGCCTGTCGTGGCTCAACGAGAAACTGCAGTTGAGCGAGCGCGAAATCGCGGCCTACAGCCCGTTGTGGCACGTCGGAAAGGGCGCGCCGACGGTCGTCGCGGTCGGCGCCGACGAACTGCCTGAACTCGTGCGTCAGGCGGACGACTATACGGCTGCGTGCGCGGCGGCGGGCGAGCCGGTATGGGGCGCCCACGTGCCGGGCTGCACGCATTTTTCCGTGCTGGACGATCTGGTGCAGCCGAACGGCACGCTGATGCGTCTGCTCGACGCGGCCATTGCCGGTTCCGGGCACGGCGGCGACGAGCGGGCAGACGAAGAGCGCCGGTAGGCGCGGCGGATTTACGCGGCGGACATAGGTGGCGGACATAGGTGGCGGACGTAGGCGGCGGAAATAGGCGGCGCAATTAGGCGGCGCAATTAGGCGGCCGACGCGCACGGCGGGCATGCGCGGCGCAGCATCGCGCATCGCGGCCGGCTCGGGCATGGAGCCTTCCCGAGTTGCGCCGCGACGGAACGCGGTTCCGGTTCGCGATCCTTATCGTTGCACCGTTTCCTGCGCTTGCGCGACCGTCCCCGTCGCGAGCGCGAGCGACGCCGCGGCCGACAGCGCGGCGCTGTAGCTGTCCGCGTAAGCGGTCCGCGCCGCAAGCAGGCCGTTCTGCGCGAGCATTGCGTCGGTGATCGATCCGACGCCGTGCCGATACGCGTCGAGCGCGGCGTCGTAGGTCGTCTGTGCGGCGTCGACGAGCGCCGCCGCCGCCGCCTCGTGCGATGCGAGGCTCGTGCGCAGCGCGTTCTGCCCGGCGAGATAGCCGCCCATCGCGGCCGCCGACAGTTGCGGCAGATACGCGGCCTTCGCGATGCCGGCTGCGAGCGCCGCGTTGCGCGCGTCGTTCCAGGCGATGCGCGTCAGCGGATTCGTCGATTCGGCGAGGTCGATCAGCTCGGGCAGCGTGTACGCATGTGCCGGATCGAGCGCCGCGGCGGGCGGCACCTCGGCGAGCGCGCCGTTCGCGGGCAGCGTGTAATCGCCGCGCGCGACGCTCGCCGCGGGCGTCGATGATCCGGGCACGATCGCGCCGGCGACGTCCGTCTGCGGCCGCCACGGGCGATCGGGTGCGTCGGGCGCCATGTCGAGCGATGACGTCGCGCAGCCCGCGAGGCCGGCCACGGCAAGCGCGATCGACAGTGACATCGGATTAAGCGCGCGCATGATTCGTCGGCTCCTTCGATACGTCTCGTTGTCGCGCGGTCTCGGCGAGGCGGGCGAGGCGCGCGTCGATCAGGTTCAGCAGCGTGCGTCGCGGCGCGTCTGCGTCTGCGGTTTCGGTTTCGGCATTGGCTCGGGCTTCGGCTTCGGATTCGGATTCGGATTCGGCTTCGGCATCGGCATGGCGGGTTGCGGCGTCGCTTGCGCCGAGCGCGTGCGGCGTCACGGCGGGTGCGGTGGATGCGGTGGCCGGCGGGGCAGCGTGCGTGTCGGCGGCGTGCGGCGCATCGGTTGCGGCATCGCGCGCTTTTGCATGCGTGTCATCGCCTGCATCGCTTGCATTCGCACTCGCGTCATTGCCCGCATCGCCCGCATTCGCGCTCGCGTCATCGCCTGCATCGCCCGCATTCGCGCTCGTGTCATTGCCCGCATCGCTTGCATTCGCACTCGTGCCGTCGCCCGCATCGCTTGCATTGCGCGCGACGCGGCGCAAGCGCGCATCGACGTCCGCGAGGCCATCCTCGCCCGCTGCGCGTTCGGCGAGCAGGAACAGCGGGCCTTCGAGCGCGTCCAGTTCCGCGAGCGTCCGCCGCCGGCTCGCGACCCGGTCCGGCGGCGGCCGCACCCACGACGGCGCATAGTGGATCAACCCGAGGTCCTGCCGCAGGCTCGCGTGCTGCGCGAGCGCCGCGGCGGTTTGCGTGCGGCGCGAGTCGGCGTCCTTCGCGCGCGCGATGCGCGCCCATTGCGCGACGAGCGCATCGAGCGCGGCGTCGATCCGGCTCGCGATGCTGACGGGCCACACGCGCGTGAACACCAGATACACGACGACATTGCCGAGCAGGATTCCGATCGCGCGGTCGCGCGCGAGCGTCAGATCGAAGCCGGGCGCGGCGCCCTGGATCGCGCACAGGAAGAACGCGAACGCGACCTGCATGCCCGCATACGAGATGCGCGGCGAGCCCATCGCGACCCACGCGGCCGCCCACGCGCCCGCGAACACGAGCGCCGTCAGCTCGCCGGCCGACGTGAGCGCGGGCATGACGAACACGATCGCGGCGGTGCCGAGCAGCGCGCCGACGATGCAGCCCGCGATGCGCAGCGTCAGCTTCTCGTCCGTCTCGGCGGTCGTGCCGAGCGACACCATGTAGCACGTGATGAAGCAGGTGTGGATGCCTTGCCAGTCGAGCTGCTGATACAGCAGATAGCAGAACATCGCGGCGGCGGTCGTCTTTAACGCGTAGCGGATGTGATCGGGATTCGTGCGCGCGTCCGGCTCGAAGAAGCCGCGCTTCGCGACGTCGGCGTCGATCGCCGCGTCGTCGGTCGACGGGTAGCGCGACGAGCGGTGATACGCGTACCCAGCGCGGCCGCGCCGAGCGCGCCGATCGCGAGCGCGATCAGGCGGCCTTTCCACGCGGGTTTCGGATTCACGCCGGCGATCTTCATCAGAATTGTCCCGTGCCGAGCAGCCAGACGAGCACCGCGACGACGAGCCCGATCGCGGTGCAGACGGAAAGCTGATGCGGCACGACGCTTGCCCAGCCGGCCGCGACGAACAGCCGGTGCGCGACGAGCGCGGCCGCCGCGCCGATCACGGCGCTCAGCAGCCAGCGCGGGAAATACGCGCCGAACAGCACGTACGAAGGCGCGCCGCGCGAGCCGCAGCCCTCGAGCGGCGCGCATAGCGCGAGCGTCGCGGCGACGCCCGGTAGCGGAAGCGATTTTCGTTGTTTCATCGAGTTCATGCCCGAGCGTTTGACGTGACGGCGATACGCGCGGCCCGCCGGCATCCTGCGGCACCTGACCGTGCGGCTCTTCCTGCGCGCCCGGCGGGGCGCGTCGCTGCGCCGAGGGCTCGGCGGCGGTTGCGGCACTTGCTGATCTTCGTCGGCACTCCTGCGCGTCGATGCATTGCGTGCCGCGCGCGGCACGCCGCAAAAATTCTAACCCAGAGCCGGGGAGGCGCCGCTCGGCGAGCGTGGCGGACGACGTGCGGTTCGGGCCGCTCGACGGCGATGGCTCGGAGGATTGCCGGAGCGGCATCGAGGCGACGTCGAGGCGGTATCGAGGCGGTATCGAGCCGACGTCAAGGCAACGTTGAGGCGACGTCGGTATCGGCGCGACGCGGGTTGTCGGCGCGATCGCGCGAATGCCGTTCGCCGCGCTGCCCGATGGGCGTCGCGGAGAGGCGAAGTGCGGAATGAAGGAGGCTGCGCGGTTCGTTCGTCATCTTTCCCGTTGCGCACTCATTGTCTTCCTATCGGGGGCGCCGCGTCGGTCTGCTGCGATTGCGCGCAATCGCGCGTCGTCCGCGTCGCTTGCTCGGCGCCGAACGCCTTGATCGCACGCTGGTCCTGCTCGGCGTTCGCCGCGAACGCCGAGACGTCTGCAATCGCGCGACGCCTGAAGCCGCGATGCGCGTCCGGGCGCTGATCGAGTCGAAGCGCGCGGTGAGCGGGCGAGCGTCTGGCCGACGGTGACAGCACCGAGCGCGCGCGTCCGCTCGCACCAACCTCACCGGCCGCACCGACCTCACCGGCCGCATCGACCGCACCGACCGCACCGACCGCACCGACCGCACCGACCGCACCGACCGCACCGACCTCACCGACCTCACCGACCTCACCGACCTCACCGACCGCACCGACCGCGCCAATCGCGTCGTCACCCGTCGCGTCCGTCGCGTCCGTCGTCGCGCGTCGCCGCCCTGGCGCGCGTTCGCCGCGGATAGCCCGATCGGCCGACGCGCGGGCCGCGGCGTGGACTGCACCCGAATGTTCCGGTAAAGTTGGCCGTCGCGTCGGCCCAGGCTGATTGCCCGCGCAACGTTCGTCCATTCGGGCCCGCACGGCGGTCCGGCCGTTCGCGCTTTCGCCGAACGCATGGTGAGCCGTGCCGTCGGCATCGGCCGACCGGCGTGCGACGGCACTTTCGAGAACCGCTGATGGATGAACTCCTCTCTTACTACGAACGGGAACTGGCGTTCCTGCGCCGCCATGTGCGCGATTTCGCCGAGCGCTATCCGAAGATCGCGAGCCGCATGCAGCTCGCGAGCGGCGCCGACGGCAGCAGCGAGGACCCCCAGGTCGAGCGGTTGTTCGAGTCGTTCGCGCTGACAGGCGCGCGCGCGTCGCAGCACATCGAGGACGATTACTCCGAATTCACGAAGGCGTTCGTCGAGGTGCTGTACCCGCATTATCTGCGCGCGTTTCCGTCGTGCTCGATCGCCGCCTTCGACGTCGATGCGAGCCGCGCGGCGCAGATGTCGGCGGCAGTCGTCGTGCCGCGCGGCACGCAGCTGTACAGCCGGCCCGTCAAGGGCGCGAAGATGTTCTTCCGCACTGCCTACGACGTGACGCTGTCGCCGCTGCAAGTGAGCGCGGCGCGCTTTCACGCGATGCCGCAGGCGCCGATGTCGTTCCGGCTGCCGCCGAACGCGGGCGCGCAAATCTCGCTCACGTTCGCGATCCGTTCGCCGCACGCGTGCGTCGCCGACCTGAAGCTCGACACGGTTCGCCTGTACGTGCGCGGCGAGCCGCTGCTGAGCGCCGCGCTGCGCGACGCGCTGTCGTTGCACGCGGTGCACGCGTATGTCGAATCGGCGCAGAGCGGGCGCTGGGCGGCGCTCGGCCGCGTGCCGTTCTCGGCCGCCGGCGTGTCGCGCGACGACAGCCTGATTCCCTGTCCGGACACCGTGCATCCCGCGTATCCGCTGCTCACGGAGTATTTCGCTTTTCCCGAGAAGTTCGGCTTCTTCGATTGCGATCTGCGTGAGGCCGGGCGGCTCGGCGGACGGCAATTCACGCTCCATTTGCTGCTGAAGGACATCCCGGCCGATTCCGCGAAGGCGAGCGTGCTCGAATCGCTGAGCGCCGAGCACGTGCGGCTCGGATGCACGCCGGTGATCAACCTGTTCGAGACGTCCGGCAAGCTCGGCGCGCAGCCGGGCGCGGCGTCGGGCACGCACATGTATCCGCTCGTCGTCGACAAGCAGAATGCCTACGCGTACGAGGTCTATTCCGTCGACGCGGTGACGCAGGTCGAGGACACGCCGCAGGGCGAGCGGATCACGGCGTTCCGGTCGCTCCATGCGCTGTACCACGGCGGGCACGCGGCGCGGGCGTCGTCGTACTGGCGCATGCGGCGCGACGCGCTGATCGCGAGAAGCGAGCCGGGGCACGAACTGTCGCTCGGCTTCGTCGACGGCGCGCTCGACCCGGTCGCGCCGCCGCCCGGCGTCGACTTCAAGCTCACGTGCAGCAATCGCGACTTGCCGGAGCAACTGCCGCACGGCGCGCCGGGCGGCGATCTGATGATGGAGGGCGGCACGCTCGCGAGCCGGATCAGCCTGCTGCAGCGGCCCACGCGGCCGCTTCGTTTGCGCGACGACCGCGGCGCGCTGTGGCGCCTGATCTCGCAACTGTCGCTGAATTCGCTGCTGCTCGCGGGCGGCGCCGGCGCCGTGCGCGACATGCTGAAGCTTCACGACCTGCAGGAGTCGCCGGCTACCGTCCGGCAGATCGCGGGCATCGTCGACGTGTCGCAAAAACCCGTGACGGCGTGGGTATCCGAGAAGCCGTTCGCGAGCGTCGTGCGAGGGCTCGAGATTCGCATCACGGTCGACGAAGACTGCTTCGCCGGTACGGGCGTCCACACGTTCGCGCAACTGATGGATTGCCTGCTGAGCCAGTACGTCGCGCCGAACGGCTTCACGCAGCTCGTGCTCGTGTCGAGCCGGACGGGCGACGCGCTGTGCCGGCGTGCGCGCCGCTCGGGCGGCGGATTTCTGATCTAGACGCGCGACGCAGCCGCGGCGCACGCGCGGCCGGCTTCGGCGTGCTCAGGCGGCGGCTGCGAGATCCGGCCCGATCGGCTCGGGCGTGACGAGCATGACGCCGCGCGCAGCCGGATCGCCGATCGACGCCGCGAACGTCGGCTGCCGTTCTTCGTTCGCGCGCCAGCCGGCCACAGCGAGCGCGCCGAGCGCGAGTGCCGCGCCGCTTTCTCCGTTCGCGACGCCGAGATGCCGGCAACGTTCGCGGCCGTCGTCGGGCCAGGTTCGCTCGACGACGCCCGCGATTTCGGTGCGGCTGCCGCCGCGCTGGTTGGCGTCGCTCACGAGCCCGCAGCCGGACAGATCGAGCTCGGCCGATGCGGTCTGCGTGCGCGCCGCGTCGAGCAATTGCGCGAGCGTATCGGATTGCGGCTCGGCCGCCGCGTCGCCTGCGGCGCGGGAGCGAGCCGCGACGAGCCGGTGAATGCGCGGCGCGTCCGTCGCATCCGCCGACGCGGGATGCGCGAGCAGCAGCGCGCAGGCGCCTTCGCCCGGAACGCGGCCGTTCGGCCGGTTGTGTCCGTACAGGCTGCCGTTGTCGTCGAGCGCGCGCACGGTCGCGTCGCTCAGTGACGAATCGCACGCGAGCACGACATGGCGCGCATCCGACGGCTGGTGATGGAGCGACACGATCAGTTCGTCGACGATCGTCCATGCCTGCACCGGGTCCGCGATCATGCGGGTCTGCACGCGCTCGACGCCCGGCATCCAGCGTTCGCGCGCGACGTGCGCGTCGAGCCACGCGGCGAGCGTGGCCGCCACCGGCTGCCAGCGCTCGGGCAGCAGCAGATGCAGCTTGAGCGGCTCGGCAACGCGGGATGCGCCGCCCGTCGACAGCACCGCGTGGCGCTCGAGCAACTCGTCGAGCGCGTCGGCGGCGAGCATCAGCGCGCGCCAGTGCTCGTCGTTCAGCGCGGCGCCCGTGCCGGGCGGCAGCAGGCTTTCGTCGAAGTGGTCGAGCGAGACCGACGCCACGCCGCTCGCGAACACGCCCGCGCCGTCCGGGCGGCGCAGCTCGGGGTGCAGGCCGACGGCGGTTTCGTTGCGGGCGGCGTCGTCGGCTTCAGCCGTCGTCGCGCCCGTCGGAAATCTCACGCTGCTATCGAGCAGCGCGAGCGTCCACCTGCGCTGCGCCGCTTCGTCCGCGGCCGGTGCGGCATGGGCGGCATGGGCGGCGTGCGCGCCATGGGCGGACGCCGCCATGGCGACGGCCTGCGATGCGGCGGCGGGTGCTTCACGCAGCCGGCCGACGGCCTTGCGCGCCCACGCGACGCACGCGGCGAGCAGCGACGGCAGCGCGATGCCGTACACCAGCAGCTCCGTCCCGCTCGGCGGGTGATACGTCGCTTTCCAGTAAACGATCGTCGCGATCCAAACCAGAACGAATACCGCGGCCACGAGGGCCGTCTTGCTCAACCACGCGCGCTGCTTCATGCGATTCCCCGTCGATGCATTCGTCACGCCGCGTCGCCGCCCGTGTTCGACTGGCTCGCGATGAGCGCCGCGCCGCAGGCTGTCCGGTAGCCGTCGCGCGCGACGCCTTCGTTGTCGATGATCATCGTGTCGTCGCCTTCGACGATGTGGTTCGATCCGTGGATCGGACACGAGACCTTGTCGTTGCGTCGCGCGATGCCCTTGCCGTGGATCGCGGACGTCGCGGCCGCCGTCGTGACGGTGCCGCCGTGGCTGTGCTTGTCGCCGAGCACGATGAACGGGCGTGCCATGGTGTGGTCTCCTTCGGGACGCTCGGCGGGCGTGCGTCGAGCGGGTCGGTTTCCGCCCGCGCTCGGCGCGGGCGGGGCCGATTTTACCGGCTAATCGCCATTGGCGACGATATCGGAATTTGGCTGGCGGAATTAATTACCTCGACGGCAATATTTACTGAGCGACATTGGAAATCGTCCCGTTCGCGGCAGTACGAAACATTTTCATTTTGAGATAGCGCCCGGTTGCGCGTTTTTGCTCGGGTTTCGTATCGGTGTCCTATAGCCTAGCGCCGCCGCGTAATTTAAAATAGTGCGCGATAAATGGGGGACCTACCGTCCGGCGGCCTTGGCGGCGGGGCGCGTCCCGGTGATTCGGCAAGCCGGATCGCATCGCGCGCAATCGGGGTTTGGCTACGCTGCATTATCGCGATCGTTCGAGGGTGGTGATCGCGCTGCGCAGTGGTTTTATCCGTTGTCCCGTTTTCGTTGCAACGAGCCGTATTCAAAAAATAGTCGAACTCCGAGAGAGCGGGATTCTCATGAGCGTGATCACGCAATTCACGTCGCTTTTCAGCGCTGCCAATTGTCTCTATTCCCTCGAAGGCCCGGGCGAGCTCGCGTCGCTGCAGATCGAGCGCTGGGCGGGCCGCGAGACGCTCTCCGAGAATTTCCAATGGGACGTCTACGCGCTCGCGACCGATCCCGGCCTCGACCTCGAGGCGATGCTCGGGCAGCGCGTGACGATCCGCACCGCGCTGCCGCACGGCGCGAGTGCCGTGCGCAGCGGGCTCGTCGCGCAAGCCGAATGCATCGGCTATGACGCCGGCCTCGCGCGCTATTACCTGCAGCTCGTGCCGTGGCTCGCCGCGCTCGCGCACGGGCGCGACGAGCGTACGTTCGTCCGGCAGGGCGTCGCGGACGTGCTCGGCGCGGTGTTCGCGCCGTACGGCGCGATCGCCCGCTGGCGCTTCACGGCGGACGCGAACCAGCGCGTCGCCGAACTCGGCGCGCGCGACTACCGCGTGCAATACCGCACCCATACGCATTTCGATTTCGTTCGGCACGTGCTGGCCGAAGCGGGGCTCGGCTTTTGCTTCGTCGAAGACGCGGATGCGCCGGCCGGCCACGCGATGCTGATTTTCGACGACAGCACGCAACTGCCCGAGGACGAGACGTCCGCGCGCGCGGGCGGCGTGCCGCAGCGCCTGAGCGGGACGGCGACGGAACCGGACGACGTGATCGTCGGCATCGGGCAGTCGCTGTCGCTGAGCGCGGATCGCGTCACGCTGATCAGCAGCGACTACCGCAGCAACCAGTCGACGAGCGCGACGGCGAGCCTCGGCAATCCGGCCGGATCGCGCGAGCTGTACGACGACGTTGGGCCCGAAGCGTTCGACAGCCTGCGCGAAGCCGAAGACACCGCGCGCCGGCACGCGGAGGCGATCGTTTCCGCGGCGCGCTTCTGGACGGGCTACAGCACGTTGCGCACCGCGCGCGTCGGCCGCGCGCTGCGCATCGCGGGCGCGACGTGGCGCATGCCGCGCGGCGGCGCGCAAGCGCCGGATGCGTTCGTGCTCACCCGCATCGACGAGGTCGGCGTCAACAATCTGCCCGCGACCGTGATGGAGCGCGTCGAGCGCGGCCTCGGCCCGCTGCCGCTCGCGGATCTCGACGCGCGCGTGCTCGGCCAGGCGAAGGCGGGCGGCTACGCGAACCGGTTCGACGCCGTGCCGCGCGAGCAGGCGTGGCGCCCGACACTCGACGACGGCACCGGCCAGCGGCTGAATCCGGCGCCGACGGCGCTCGGCGCGCAGACGGCGATCGTCGTCGGGCCGCAGGGCGAGCCGCGGCCGGGGGCGACGGGGCCGGTCCACACCGATGCGCAGGGCCGGCTGCGGCTGCGCTATCACTGGCAGGCGGACGGCGATTCGGGCACGTACCCGACGCGCGCGATGCAGCGCCTCGCGAGCCAGGGGCACGGGTTGCAGCAGACGCAGCGGATCGGCCACGAGGTGCTCGTGCAGTTCGTCAACGGGCTTGTGCATCGGCCGATCGTGCTCGGCGGGCTGTTCAACGGGCGCGGCGAAGGCGGCGAGGCGCCGACGCCGGGCGGCGAAGCGGGGCAGCCGCTCGACGAATCGGTGTATGCGCAGGCGGGCGATCACGCGACGAGCGCGCAAGGCAATCTCGCGGGCGGCCACAGCCCCGCGTGGCACGGCGCGGGCGGCGGCGCGAAGCGCCACCGTCACGCCGGCGCGCTGTCCGGCTTCAAGAGCCAGGGCTTCGACGGCCAGGGCCACAACCAGCTCGTCGCGGACGATACCGACCGCATGGGCCGCATGCAGATGGCGACGACGCACGCGGCGACGCAGCTCAACATCGGCCACCTGCGCCATCAGGCCGACAACTATCTCGGCAGCTTTCGCGGGCAGGGCGTCGAGCTGCGTTCGGACGCATACGGCGCGCTGCGCGGCGCGCGCGGCATGCTGATCTCCAGCTATGCGCCGACGGGGCCGTCGCAACCGGCGGGCGACGTGTCGGCGCTGCGGTCGCTGCTCGGCCAGCAGGCGACGCTCGCGAAGCTTCTCGACCAGGCGGCCGATACGCACAAGACCCTGCCGTTCGCCGCGCAGCGCGGCGCGCAGCAGGCCGGGCAATCGTCGATGAACGACGCCGCCGCGCCGCTCGACGCGCTCAAGAAGAGCCTCGCGACGACGGTCGGCGCGGACGGCTACGCGCAAGCGGCGGCCGACGCGTCGAGCCGCTCGGCGGGCGACGCGCTGCCCCATACGGGCGACGCGGTGCTCGGGATCGAAGCGAAGGGCGGCCACGGATTGCTCGCCGGCCAGTCGCTGCAATGGGCGGCGGGCGAGACGCTGACGGTCGGCAGCGGCAACGACACGAACCTCGCGGTCGGTCGGACGCTGCGCCTCCACAGCGGGCAGGGGATCGGCTGGCTTGCCGGCGCGAGCGCGGCGAGCGGCGTCGGCATGAGCGTGATCTCCGGCAAGGACGATCTGACGCTGCAGGCGCAGCATGACGCGATCGCGCTGCGCGCGCGCGACGACCTGAAAGTGGCTTCCGTCGGCGCGGACGTCGAGATCGCGGCGAGGCAGACCGTGCACCTCGCGGTCAGCGGCGGCGCGCATCTGACGATCGAAGGCGGCAACGTCACGTTCGGCTGCCCGGGCTCGCTCGTCGTGCACGCGGCGCAGCATACGTTCGTCGGCCCGGATCAACTGGATGCCGCGCTGCCGCAGTTTCCCGAGAAGGTGTGCGTCGAGTGCCTGAAGCACGCGATGCAGTCGGGCAGCGCACTGGCCGGCAAGGCGGTTTGAGCATGACGGCCGAGATATTCGACTGGATCGATCCGTACCCGGCGGGCGCGTTGCCGCGCCTGCGGCAAGTGCTCGACGCGCCGTCGGCCGAGGGGCGCTGGTATGCGCTCGTCGACATGGGTTTCTCGCCGTCGCTGCGCGATGCGCTCGCGGCGCTGAATCCGAACGGCACGGTCGTCGCGCTTTACGAAGGCGTCTACGACGGCGAAGGTCTGGTGGAAATCTCGCCTTGCCTGATGCCGCTGCCGGACGACGCGCAGCCGCGCGAAGAAGTGTGCGCAGGCTTGCTGCGCGAGACCGACGGCCGGCCGATGTTGAGCTTGCTGCGCGCCGCGCACGGCATCGATGCGCTCGCCGCGCATTTGCGCGGGCAGATGGAGGCGCGCGCCGAAGACGACGAAGCGTTTCTCGTGCGGCTCGCGGATACGCGCTGCGTGCCCGCGTGGGCGGGCGTGCTGACGCAGGCGCAGCGCAATCGCTTTTTTGCGGGCATCGATGCGTGGTGGCTGTTCGATCGCGCGGCGTCGCTCGTCGAGCTCGATGTCGCGCCGGTTGGCGGCGAGATCGCGTCCGACGGCGGCGACGTCGAGCCGTATCGCCTCGACGCCGATCAGATCGCGGCGCTCAGGCAGGCGTCGAAGATCGACACGCTGATTTTTCACGTGCGGCAGCGGCCGGAAAGCTTCGGACGGCTCACGGCGACGCCTTCGCAGGCTCATGCGTGCGTGAGCGAAGCGTGGGCGAAGGAAGGCGTGCCGCCGTCGGCCGGCGCGCGGGCGGCGCTCGATGCGCTCGAGGCGGCGGGATGGCTCGTGCCGCCGGTCGAAGCGTCGGCGTAGTCGGGGTGGGTGAATCGTGAGGCGGAGCGAGAGGTCGGGAGGGCGAGGAGCGGTGCGGTCGTTCATGCGAGCCCAGATTCGACGTGTGACATCGGTGGCGCTTGGGCGTCGGTCGATGGATGCGGTTGCCCTGTTGTTGCTCTTGCTGGCGCTGTTGGGGAGTGTCGCGGCTTGCTCGCGTGCGGGGAGCGATGCGTCGCTGGAGGCGGGAGGGAAAGGCGAGGCCGTGTCGCAGGCGGATGACGACATGATGAGCCTGAAGCTGAACGCGTTGAACTACACGGAAATCCCCATTGGTCGGTTTTATGTCGATGGCACCTGGGGAGGTAATGTTCCGTCGCGTATTGGAAGCGGTGGAGGGCGAATTATCTGTTGCGTATCGTTGCCCAACAAATGGCGTCCCGGGCTGACCGTGACTGTCGAATGGCGCAACGACGAGATGTTCGCGAAAGATCCGAAATCGATAGCGGGTCGCGTGGTGCCGGTCGAGAAGTACGAGTACTTTTCCGACGGATTCTTGTGGGTGCTGTTTTTACCGGAGGACCGGATCAAGGTGTACGCGTCGCAATGGATGCCCGGCTTTCCGGGGTTCCCGGAAGGGCTGCAAGCGCCGAACGAGGCGTGTCCGGGCCACTTCACGCTGAGGAACGATGATCCGCGCTGCCCTCATCCGGATAAGAGAATCAAGTCATGAATTTGCACTTTGGCCCGATGAAGGTTTTTATTAGATTGACCATATTCCTGATTGTGTTTCTGGCCGGCGCGGGTTGCTCGCGGGCGACAGATCGAACGTCAGTCGACGAGGGGGAGGAGGCGCTCTCACAGTCAGGGGGCGATGCGATGAGTTTGAAATTGAATGCGCTTAACTATACCGATATCCCAATAGGTACGTTTTACGTAGATGGTACGTGGGGCAGCACAGTCGCATCGCGCATAGGGAGCGGTGGGGGACGAGTTATATGCTGTGTATCTTTACCAACTAAATGGCGTCCTAGGCTGACGGTAACGGTGCAATGGCAAGATGACAATCTGTACAAAAAAGCCACAAATGCGATGGCGAGCCGGGTGATACCGGTTGAGAAATACGATTACTTCTCCGACGGATTCCTGTGGGTGCTGTTTTTTCCGAACGACAAGATCAAGGTGTATGCGTCGCAATGGATGCCCGGCTTTCCGGGGTTCCCGGAAGGGCTGCAAGCGCCGAACGAGGCGTGTCCGGGCCACTTCACGCTGAGGAACGACGACCCGCGTTGCTCTCATCCGGATAAGAGAATTAAGTCATGAATTTGCACTTTGGCCCAATGAAGACTTTTATCAGATTGACCATATTCCTGATTGTGTTTCTGGCCGGCGCGGGTTGCTCGCGCGCAACAGACAGGGCAGCCGTTCCCCTCGCTACGGAACGTGAAGATGTCACTCAGTCGGAAGACGACATGATGAGTTTGAAGTTGAATGCGCTTAACTATACCGAGATTCCAATCGGCAGATTTTATGTCGATGGGACGTGGGGAGGGAATGTCCCATCTCGAATTGGTAGTGGTGGTGGCAGAATTTTTTGTTGCGTTTCCTTGCCGAATAAATGGCGCCCTGGGCTGACTGTCACAGTCGAGTGGCGCAATGACGATATGTTTAAAAAAGATCCTAAGTCGATAGCAGGTCGTGTTGTACCTGTCGAAAAATACGAGTATTTTTCGGATGGATTTTTATGGGTATTATTTTTTCCGGGCGATAGAATTAAAGTATATGCATCACAGTGGATGCCTGGATTTTCTGGTTTCCCGGAGGGGTTACAGGCGCCAAATGAGGCTTGCCCGGGAAATTTCACGATACTGAACAGTGATCCACGTTGTCCGATTCCCGATAAAAGGATCAAGCCATGAGCATTCGTTTCGCTTCTGTCGAGCGTCCTGATGCTAATGTCGTCACGAAGGAAGAGCAGGACGCGATTCTGCGCAGACTCCAATCTGACGATGGCATGAGTTGCTGCAAGACACTGCACGTTGGGATTTTTTTTGATGGCACACGCAATAATGCGGATCGTGACAGAACCGGGCAAAAGCATAGCAATGTGGCTCGTCTGAGTGATACTTTTCCTGCCGACAGATATCACTATCGCATCTACGTTGCAGGAGTCGGTACTCCTTTTACTGACCAGATCGGCGATTACGGTGTCGGATTGCAAGCGGCGGCAGGTGCGGCAGCGGGATGGGCAGGGGAAGGGCGTATCAATTGGGCACTTTTGCAAATTCACAACGCATTACATACCTACGTTTACGGTAACTCGTTAACCGTGGCGTTAGGAAAAAAGGATAAGGAAATCGTAAAATCGATGAGCCTCGACATGAATTTCAAGGGCATCGATCTTGGCGGCACACCACCTAAACCGGGAAGCGCAGGCGACATCAAATTGCGCGCGAATTCTGGTGTGGGGGCGCTCAAGCTGATTGCTGCCGAGCAGAATGGCGTCGAATTGACTTGGGATTGGGATTCGAATTGGGCGCAGCTCAAGGACGAGTTGGATTCGTCGAAGTGGAATGCAGCCGTGCAAGATTGGGACAGCAAGCGCCGCAAGGTATTGCTGGATCGTCGTACCCAGTTAAAAGAGCGCATCGGTGATCTGCTGGTCAAAGGAAAGCCGAAGCTGCAACGCATTCGGCTGTACGTATTCGGATTTTCGCGCGGCGCAGCGGAGGCGCGCACTTTTTCGAATTGGCTTGCTGACGCACTCGATCCCGATTTCAGTTTGTGCGGGGTGCCGGTTTCATACGATTTTCTCGGCATCTTTGATACGGTCGCATCGGTTGGCATCGCTCAGAGCGCCGCTGCAACCTTGTTCGACGGACATGGGGGATGGGGGCGCAAGGAATTGATGGCCGTGCCTTACTACGTGCGCCGTTGTGTGCACATGGTGGCCGCACATGAACCTCGTGGATCATTTCCACTCGATCTTATCGATTGTTCGATGGACGGCCGTGAGGAGATCGTCTACCCGGGCGTTCACTCGGACGTCGGCGGCGGCTATGGGCCAGGCGAACAGGGGCGCGGTCAGGACGATGCCGACAAACTTTCGCAAGTCCCGCTGCTTGATATGTACCGGGAAGCACGTAAGGCAGGTGTGCCTTTGGATATCCAGGGACCAGGTATCGGCGCGGACGTCACCGCTTCATTCAAGATTTCAGCAGGACTAAAACAATCTTTCGAAGCCTACGTAAAAGCGAGCGAGAACTACTACTACGAGAAGGACCACGGCACTCCTGGCCTGATGCGCTGCCATTACGGCTTGTATCTTCGTTGGCGCAAGATGCGGCTCAAGGACATGCGCGCGCAGCCGAGCTTCAAGGCTGCGCAGGCAAGCTACCCGCAAGATGCAGCGGATTTGGACAGCGCGAATGCGGAGTTGAAGGAGGAATGGGACGATCTGCTGGAGGTCGAGAAAGCCGGCGGCCCGACGGTCACCCGATACGTGAAGAAGTTTGTTACGAAATGGGCCAGCGAGAATCCGAAAACAGCCGCTGTTGTCTCCACGTCACTACTTCCGGCCGCGGCCGCTGCTGAAGTTTTCATTCCGGGGGCCACCCCTGCGACCGTGCTATTCGGCGACAAAGTGGTCAAATTGGTGCAAGCCCAACTCAATGAGAAGTGGGAGCAGTGGCAACAAGTTCGCAGCGACTGGAACATGGACCCTCCCGAAGCGCCGATCAGCGTGCTGTACGACAACTACATGCACGATTCGCGCTCTTGGTTCAAGCCGCTGGGCGACGACGACGACGTGTGGAACCATAAGCAGATTCAGGAGATTAAGGCCAAGCAAGCCGACTTCGAACGTGCGCACGCTGCCTGGAAAAAACGTGTAGAAACGGGCATGCCCGGCCCGTGGCAGATTACGCAAGCGATGGGCGTGGGTTCCACGGGATTGGGGCCCGTCGGTGGGCTTCCGCCCGAGCCCGAGCCCCGCTCCCCCCTCACCGCGCCGCAAGCCGACCTGCTGAAGCGCTACGACGCCGCGATGCAGTCGGCCAAGCAGGCGCGCGCCGCGAAGGACCCGAGCGCGCCGACGGACAGCGCCGTGCTCACCGACCCGAAGGTGACGGGCGGCCTCGCGCTGCAAACGAGCGGCCGCGAGTTCTATTTCCTGTGGGGCTTCCTGCGCTGGCGGACCGTGTTCGTGAACGGCGTGCGCTGGGATCAGCCGCGCGTGCCGACGATGCAGGAGGAAATGGAGGGCATGCGGATGCAGATGCAACGCCAGGTCGACATGAAGGGCATCGGCGTGCTGTTCCAATGAACGAACGCATGCGAATGGTCGGCGACCGCGCGCCGGGCGAAGCCAGCGCAATGACGCGCATCGAACGCAATCGCCGAGCGCGAACGCACACGAGTACCGGGAACTGACATGGATTTAGTCGCAGCATTGACGGGCTATTCGCAAACGACTCGCCACATCCGGATCGATACCGCAATGCCGGGCGCGTTCGTCGTCGAACGCTTCCACGGGCGCGAGGGCGTCGACGAATCGTTCCGCTTCGAGATCGACGTGCTGTCGAGCGAGCCGTATCTCGACCTGACGCCGCTCATCGGCCACGCGGCGCGGCTGCGGATTGCGACGGGCGCGGGCGAGCGAAGCTGGAACGGTTACGTCACGCATGCGGCATACGCGGACAGCGACGGCGAGATCACGCGCTATCGCATCACGATGGAGTCGTGGCTCGCGCTGCTGCGCCTGCGCCGCAATTGCCTGTATTTCGTCGACGTCGATACGAAGGACATCTGCGAGCGTGTGTTCGGCGACTATCCGGAAGCGCATCGGCGCTACGAGCTGAAGGAGCCGCTGCGCAAGTTCAGCCTGCGCGGCCAGTATCGCGAGACCGACGACGCGTTCGTGCTGCGCCAGCTCGCCGAAGCGGGCCTGTCGCTGCGGATCGAGCATGCGCAGGACGCGGGCAAGGACGCGTCAGGCGACCACACGGTCGTCGTGTTCGATCGTCGCGCCGAGTTCCCGCGCGGCAGCGCGATTGCGTACCGCCATCAGGACGTCGGCGATCCGGACGGCGTGATCACGCAATTCTCCGAGCGCCATCAGATGGTGCCGGACCGTGTCGTCGCGACGAGCTGGAAGGCGGACGAATTGCTCGCGCTCGCCGGGCACGCGCAGCGGCAGCCCGATGACAAGGCGCCGGTGCTGCCCGTGCGCGAAATCTACGACGGCCAGCGCGCCGGCCGCTTCGAGACGATCGACGACGCTCAGCGCTTCGCCGAGCAGCGGCTCGACGCGCTGCGCCTGCCGAAGCTGATTCATTACGGAGCGGGATCGTCGCGCACGCTCGAGATCGGCAAGGTCCACACGCTCACCGGCTATCTGGGCAAGGCGATCACGTTCGTGCCGCTGTCGATCGAGCACGAGGCGGTCAACAATCTCGGCGCAGACATCGGCGCGCTGCTCGGGCGCGGCGAGCTCGACAAGGGGCTGTACCGCAACCGCTTCGTCGCGGTGCCGGAGGGCACGGCGATCGTGCCGCCATATCGTGAACGGCCGACCGTGCACGGCGTGCAGACGGCGATCGTCGTCGGCGAATCCGGCAGCCGCGTCAGCAGCACGCGCGATCATCAGGTGCGCGTGCAATTTCCGTGGATGCGCGGCGCCGCGCCGCTGCCGGGCGGCCTGACCGACACCGCGAGCCGCTCGAACCCGGCGGGGCATGCGCCGGGCGACCATCGGTCGGGCGTGCTCGTGCGCGTCGCGGAATCATCGGCCGGGCCGAATTTCGGGCATGCGTTCACGCCGCGCGTCGGTGCGGAAGTCGTGATCGGTTTCGAATCGGGCAACATCGACATGCCCGTCGTGCTCGGGCAGGTCTACGGCGGACGCGTGCAGCCGCCGTTCGCGGCGGGCGAAGGCAGCGACGCGAATCATCCGGGCACGCTCACGGGCCTGCAGACGCAGACGCTCGACGGCCAGTCCGGCAGCCGCTGGGTGATGGACGACGCCGCAGGGCAACTGCGGCACGAGCTGAGCAACTCGACCGCGAACAGCCGCCTCGCGCAGGGCTATCTGATCGAGCAGCAGGGCTCGGTGCGCGGCGCGTATCGCGGCGAAGGGTTCGAGCTCGCGACGCAGGGGTGGGGCGTCGTGCGCGCGGGCGAAGGCGTGCTCGTGTCGAGCACCGCGCGGCGGCTCGCTACGTCGACGCAAATGGACGTCGCGCAAAGCGTCGGGCAATTGAAGCAGGCGGTGCAGACCGCGCAGGGCATGAGCGAAACCGCTGCCGCCGCGCACGCGCGCGAATTGGCCGCCAATGCCGCGCAAGCGGATTTCCTGAAGGCGATCGATCCCGCGCAAGACGGCAAGTACACGGGCGCGGTCAACGGGCAGAGCGCGACGAAGGCGAGCGGCTCGCAGCGCGACGGCGGCGATCCGGTCGAGCGCTTCGCCGTGCCGGCGGTGCTGATGGAGTCGCCGGAGAACATCGTGCTGACGACGCCGCACAGCGCGGCGTCGTATGCGGCGCAGCACGTGCATCTGACCGCGCAGGGCGATGCGCACGTGGCGGCCGCCGCGACGGTCGCGGCTGCGTCGGGCGATGCCGTGAGCCTCTACAGCGCCGCGGGCGGGTTGAAGGCGATCGCGAGCGACGGGCCGGTGAGCGTCGAGGCGCACACGTCGACGATGGAGATTCTCGCGGACCAGTCGGTGCGCATCGTATCGACCGACAACCGCGTCGACGTGCTCGCGAAGGATGCGATCGTGCTGCAGCAGGGGCCGAACCGGATCACGCTGAAGGGCGGCGACATCACGGTCGAGACGCCGGGGCAGTTCCTCGTGAAGTCGGGCGCGCATCCGTTTCCGGGGCCCGCGTCGGAGAGCGTGTCGCTGCCGCCGCTGCCGATTCCCGCGCCGCTCGCGCTGTTCGACGAACAGATTCGCTTCGTCAACGAAAACGGCGAGCCGCTCGGCAACGTCGCGTACAAGCTGAAGCTCGCCGATGGCTCGACCGTGTCGGGCGTCACTGACGACAACGGGAGAACCGAGCGCGTGTCGACGGACGGACCGACGTCGATTCAGTCGGCGACGCTCACGCCGACGCAGGTCGTCGACTGCTGCGGGAGAACGTCGGATGTGCCGCCGCCGTCGGTGAAGGTCGACATCAAGGGAATCGGGACCAACAACATGCTGGTGGGCAGTTCGGAGAAATCGGTCACGGTCAAGGGCGAGAGCCGGCCGCTGACCGAGGGCGAGATCGAGATGGCGAAAACCGTGTTCCAGGACAGCATCGATTACAGCGCGGTGCGCGTGCACAAGGGCAGCTATTTCTGGTTCAACTTGCAGAGCAAGCATACGGCCGTGACGCCGAACAACAACATGTATTTCCTCGAGGAGGATTTCGAGGAGGATTTTTCAGTCTCCAAGAAAGACGGGCCTTCCAAATTCGGTTGGTTCATGCACGAGATGACGCACGTCTGGCAACATCAGCGAGGATATGCGGTGCGCTGGCATGCGCTGACGGTCACGATTCGAGGACAGGGGGCATACGAATACAAAATCGAACCCGGCCAAGTATTTCGCGATTTCAACATGGAGCAGCAAGGCAATATTGTGGCGGATTACTATGCGCTCATCGTTATGGACAGCTACGTCGATGTATTTTCCGCTACGCCTGGAAGCAAGAATCAAATGAGACAGGTTATTGCTCCTTTTTTACAGGATCCGAAGGATGCGTCGAATCTTCCGAAATAGCGTTATATTCGTATTGTCGATCTGTTGCATTTCATATGCTGCGGCGATGTCGAAGGGGCCGATTCGTATCGCACTGAAGCGAATCAATGGAAAGCCGGTGGCTTGTATTCCTGCAGACGATAACGGAGGCGGGCAATCGGTACGTCTCTACGTCGCGGGAATCAGTAGGGCGACAGGGCCAACTACTCCGGCCGTGATCTATTGGGGCATCAAAGCGTCGGACGACGAGCAGCCCGTCTATTTGAAACGCGGCGAATGCATTGTGTACGGCCAGACGATGCCAGGGATGACATTGAAGACGCCGCCGAGGTCATTCGATGTCGACAAGTGGTACAACTTCTCGGTCATCACGTCCGACGAACACGGGACCACGATATACAGGGGTGGGTTCTGCGTGCGCCCGACGCCGGACGGCGGCGGGCGCGTCGTGTTGCCCGAGGAGGATCAGGATCCGTGCCCGAGCGGAAAATAGCCGCATGAGCGTCTCTCTGAACCCAGCGCAAGCAGTGGTGGCGCATATACGGATACGAGTCGCTCGGCGTCACGTGGATTTCTTGCGTGGTTTAGCGATCCGACGTCGCGTCAGCAGGGCTTGTACGCGCCGCGTTCGCATCCACTTCGCCATCGGAAGCAAGCCATCACGTCGCCGATCGGTCGCTCATGTCGACAAACCCTTGAGCATGCATAGAGTTCTTCTGGAATGCTTGATGGGTATTGTGTCGTGCGCCGATTTTGCGTCGGCTATGGCAATGTCAAAAGGCCCGATTAGGCTCGATGTCATGCGGATCGATGGAAAGCCGGCTGCTTGCCTTCCGAGGCGAGATGAAGATGGGAAATCCGAAATGCGGCTTGGCTTCATCGGAGTGAGCAGAGCGACAGGACCTGTCAGTCCAGATGGTCGTCTACTGGCAGGCCGGAGTGCCGGCCAACGCTCCTCCCGTGTATCTGAAGCGCGGCGATTGCATCGTTTACGGTCAATCGATTCCCGGGGCAACGGTGCCGACGCCACCGAAGCGGTTCGATATCGGCAAGTGGTGCAACTTCGCGGTCATGCCCGGAGGGAAGGCTGAGGAGCCCATATATAGAGGAGCCTTCTGCATATCCGGGAAGCAGGGCGATGGTGGGCGCGTCGTGTTGTGTTCTGAAAATAAGGATTCGTGCTCGAACGGAAGATGACGGTGTGCGCATCGGCCGGATATGCAACTCATGATATTCGATAACGTTGCATGCCCCACGCGTTCGATGCTGACTCCGCGTTGCGGGTGCGTGGATGTGGCGATCCGTGCGCGCCGTCCCGATGAAGGCATCGAACATTTACATGTTGAACGGACTATCGATGAATTTCCGCACCCACGTCTCTCGCTTCCTGCAGTGGCCCGCATTGCTTCGTTCGCGTGTGTCCGCACGCGCGTTCGTTCGCGGGGCAACGGCGCACGAGCGCGCCGTGGATAGCGAGCGCCGCGAACGGCGAGCAATGCGGACATCATGCGCATCGGCAGCCGAGGAGACGAGCGCGCATACGCGCAGCGACGAACAACCCGTGCCCCGAGTCGCAAGAGCACGTGGCGCCGCGCCCCAATACATGAACCCGGCCCCGCGGATCGTCGCGCGCCCGGCCCACTGAACGGACAAGCCATGTCGATCCCAACTGACGTTCTGCAAGCACTCTTCGGCGGCTGGTCGCAGCACGACCGTTTCCTCTGGATCACGACGCCGCTCGGCGCGAACGCGCTCGTCGCGGAGAGCCTGCACGGCTGGGAAGCGCTCGATCACGGCGGCTTCCGTTTCCAGCTCACCGCGCTCGCCGAGAACCCGTCGCTACCGCTCGCGCAATTGATCGGCGCGCCGATCCTGATCGAGTGGCAGGCGGCGCAAGGGCGCGATGCGCGCCGGCCGTTTCACGGCCACGTGATCGCCGCCGAACTGATCGGCTACAACGGCGGCCTCGCGCGCATGCGGCTCGTCGTCGAGCCGTGGCTCGCGCTGCTGCGCCAGCGCATCGACAGTTACAACTATCTGAACGCGAGTGTCGTCGAGATCAGCGAACAGGTGTTCCGCCGTTACATGCGCGGCGCGATCGCGCCTGCATGGCGGTGGGCGCTCGCCGATGCGACGAAGTACCCGAAGCGCAGCCTGACCGCGCAGGCTGGCGAATCCGATTTCGCCTTACTCGAGCGGCTCTGGGCCGAGGAAGGCATCTTCTACTGGTTCGAGCACGAGGGCGATCCGCGCGCGTCGAGCCTCGGCAAGCACACGCTCGTGCTTGCCGATTCGAACCAGCGTTTCGCGCCCGACGAACCCGAGATCGTCGGCTTCCACCAGACGAGTGACGACGATCCGCAAGGCTGCATCCAGCACTTCATGCATGCGCGGCGCTGGCGGATCGGCAGCGTCGCGCGCGCGAGCTGGGATCATCGCAGCCTGTCGACGCGGCCGACGGGCGCGCGCGCGAGCGGCGCGGTCGTGCCGGGCGAGGATCGCGACGTCGCCGGCCCGTATGCGTTCCAGACGGGCGCGATCGGCGATCGGCGCGCGCAGCAGCAACTCGACGCGCAACGCGTGGCCGCGCTGCAAAGCGAAGGCCGCAGCACGCGGCGCGATCTGCGCCCGGGGCTGCGTTTCGCGATCGCGCATCATCCGACGCTCGGCGCGTCGGACGCGCTCGTCTGCCTGCGGGTCGAGCATTCGGCGCGCGCGAACGTCGATGCGACGGTGCGCAGCGCGATCGAGCAACGTCTCGGCACGATCCCTTCGATGACCGGCGCCGCGCCCGCACTGCGCGGCGCGGCGAACGCGCTGCACGCGGCGCTTGGCGTCGACACGCATCATGGCGGACAGCTGACGCTCGATGACGCCGTTTATCGCAATCGCTTCGTCGCGCTGCCCGTCGAGCAGGCATACCGGCCGCTTGCCGCATCCGGGCACGGCGCGCGCGCGCATCCCGTCGCCGTGATGCCGGGCGCTCAGACGACGATCGTCGTGGGCTCGGGCGATCCCGTTCACACCGATCGGGATCACCGGATACGGATTCAGCATCACGCGCAGCGCGGCCAGCAAGCGGCGAGCCGCGAGGACCATCCGCATGCGGCGAACGCGCCGGCGGACCGGAGCGCCGGCACGTGGACGCGCGTGCTGACGCCTGTCGGCGGCGACAACTGGGGCGGCGTGAGCGTGCCGCGCATCGGGCAGGAAGTGTGGACCGAGTGGCTCGAAGGCCAGCCCGATCGACCGGTCGCAGTGGCCGCGCTCTACAACGGTCAGGGCAACGCCGACGCGCAGCACAACGCGCAAGCGGGCGGCCCGAGCGGGAGCACCGGCAACGCGGCCGCGTGGTTTGCGGGCAATACGCATGCGGCCGTGCTGACGGGCTTCAAGACCCAGGACATGAGCATGAGCCAGCAAGGCACGGGCGGCTACCGGCAGTTCATGCTCGATGACACCGCGGGCCAATCGAGCGCGCGCCTGTACACGACCGATCGCAATAGCGGCCTCACGCTTGGGCACATCAAGCAGACCCAGGACAACCAGCGCCAGGCCGATCGCGGCTACGGCGCGGAACTCGCGACGGATGCGGCCGGCGCGCTGCGCGGCGGCGCGGGGCTTTTGATCAGCACGGCGCCCGGCGTGAGCCAAATGGACGCGAGCGCGCCGAGCCAGGTGCTCGCGCAACATCGGCAGACATTGCAAAGCCTCGCGGAGCTTGCGCAGAAGCATGGAGCCGAGCCGGGCAACGGTACGGCAGTGCAGGCGCCGAGCGCAGCGGATACGCCGCCTGCGTCGACGGGCAACGCGGGCAACGCGGGCGGCGCGGCGGGCAAGTCGTTGCCGGCCGTCGAGGGCGTCGAGCGGAGCCGCGAGGCGATCGGCGTGACGCGCGAGGGCAGCGGTGGCGGCGATGCGACGGGCGGCGGGAGCGGCAGCGCAATCGCATGGAGCAAGCCGCATCTCGTCGCGCACGGCGAGGCTGGGCTCGTTGCGATGTCGGCGAAGAGCCACGTGTGGGTGTCGGGCGCTGAAACTGTGCTGAGCGCCGGACAGGACGTGCAGTTGACGGCGAAGGGCAAGACGAGCGTTGTCGCGAATCATGGCGTTTCGCTGTATACGCAAGGCGCTGCGGGCGGCGGGCGGCCGGTGGCGGGGCAAGGCATCGCGTTGCATGCGGCGACGGGCTCGGTGAGCGTCCAGGCGCAGAACGCGGGCAAGCTGAGCGCGAGCGCGCAGAAGGCCGTGACGGTCGCGAGCGCGCAGGGCAGCGCTTCCGTGCAGGCGCAGCAGCGTGTGTTGCTGACCGCGGCGAAGGCTTATCTGAAGATGGAAGGCAACGACATCGTGGTCGGCGCACCGGGACGCGCGGATTTCAAGGCGGCGGCGCATCAGTTGACGGGGCCGAAGAGTGCGAGTGCTCAGAATGCGTTGGGCAAGGGTGCGTCGAAGGACTGTCCGCAGACGATGAGCGACATGGTTTCTTCCAGTGCCGCATTCGCGGATCTATAAGTCATGGTTCGAGAACAGATGCTTTCAGAGCCGCGAGCGAGCGACGCGATTGCGGGCCGCGAATCGGCTTCGCCCGAGGACGCGCTGTTGGGGCAACTGCAGCAGCGATGCGCGGCGCAAGGCGGCGCCACGCGCATCGTGTTGCTGATCGGGCCGGCGATGCTTCAGGAGGCAGACTCCGAAGTATCGAAGGCGCTGCGCGCAGATGGCGCACATTCGACGCTCGACGTGCAACTGCGTCCGGGGCAGATTGATTCGGATTATTGGCCGTCATTGGTCGAGCTGGATTTCATGCGTCAGCATTCGATCGACGCGTGTCGCATCGCACTGCGAGCGGCCTTGGAGGATTGGCGGCCGGGTGCGCTGGCCGAGGGGCGAGGCCATCGTATCGGCGCGCTGTTGTTCGGCGATGCGTCATTGGCGGAAATCGCGCATCACATCGCGAACGTGGCGATTCAGCAGCGTTCCGATCGACCGGGGCAGAGACTGCTGGCGTTGGCCGACCCGGCGGCTTTCGAGGGCGTATGGCGGGTGTGTCGCGACGATCAACGTTGCCGCCTGCTGGGCCCCATTGCCAGATGGTGCACCGTGGATCGCTGGGGACAACTGACGGATCACGCATGCGCGATTGCGGGCGAGCGCGCTCCGGCGCGAGGCCGCTTCGTCGGGTTCGACGACGCGCAGTGGATGGCGTTGTCCGATGTCAGGCCGATCAATCGTGCGTGGATGCGCATGCGCGCGGACGGCGGTGTCGTTCGACGTGAAGACTTCGCCCGCATGCCGGACAGTTTGCTTCGTGCGCGGCGATATGGCTTGAGCGATCCGGCCGATCTGGAATTGTTCGCGTTTCACGCACTCGAGTCGGGGCCGGACTTCGATTTGCATCCGTTGATGCAGACGTTGCTGCGCGCGCGTCCGGAGGGCGTCTACTACAGTCGCGCCGTCGCCGAGCTGGACGACGCGCAGTGGGACGAGATTCGCGAGGCTCGCCGAGCCGCGCCCATCAATTGATCAAGGAATGAAAAATGGCGGGAAGCGACGATCGTTGCGACGTTTGCAAGCTTCAGGGGTTGGCGGTCTACCCGTCGCGCTATGCGGTGGTGCCGAAATCGTTCGGCGCGCCGGCACTCGGTTCGTTCGACGACAAGAGCGTCACGGGTGTGGCGTTGACGCAAGGCAAGTACGGCTTGCGCCAACTGCGCGAGGGTTTCGTCTATCTGTTCTACGAACTGGGCGCTCGCGGTGCGTACTATTGGGAAGTGTATTCGGTTGCACCGGATGGCTCGTTGTGGAAGCAACTGGATACCGCGAGCGCGAAAAGAATCGATGCGCCGCAAGCATGTCGACGCACAGGGCACAGCGCGTCGCGCCTCCAATATCTCGTCATCGAAAAGCCGCATCAGTGCGGCAACGTCTGGGTCGCGTTCAGCGAATGGCCGTGGAGTCGGGACACCGTCAAACGCTACGGCGCGCGGGATGCGCAGGCGGCGAGCCTGCGCAAAAAGCGCATGCAGCTCATCGAGCCCGCGAAGTGGATATCGGCGCCGAAGACGGGAACGTATTCGGCGCCGCTGACCGAGGCCAATCTGCAACACGTCATCGAATATGCGCCTGCTGTCGCGACCACCGCAAAGGGGGAGCCCGTCGGCCTGCAAAGCACGGAGCTGCCCGAGGCCGTCAGCTTCGGCGAATTGGGAGCGTTTCGGGACGCCCGTCTGCAGACTTGCACGTCGCGTTATCCGTGGACCATGCGCAACAAGGCCGCGGCAGGCGCGAAGCTGAGCCCGGCGGCCGAGTTGGTGAAGCATGCCGAGAGCAACAGCCGGAAAGAAAAGGGCGCGGCATGCGTGCCGATGATGCTGGCGCTTTGGGATGGCGTGGGGATCACGCACGAATTGAACGGCTTCCGAAACGACGCGCAGGCGCGTTTTCTGCAGTATTGCGACGAGCAGGCGCTCAGGATCAATGCGCTGCAATGGATCGATCAGGCGAAGCTCGCGGTGGAAGCCGGCGCGCGCAGAAAGGCGACATTCGACCATAGCCCCGCGACGCCCGGCAGCACGAGCTGGTATTACCCGGACGCGGTTGCGAAGCAAAAGGCGGCCGCGAAGACGCCGGCGGATCAGCAGTTCTGGAGCGACTACCAGTGGATGGGGGAAAACGGCGTGCCGCCGTCGTACGCGAGGCAGATCACGCAGTTTCGCGCGGCGCCTTCTTCGCCTGCGTATCAGGACGCGATGACTCGCGCGCGCAAGTATGTGGAGGCCAAGCCGAGGATCGAGGAAAATCGGGCCCGGAGGATCGATCAGGACACCGCTACCGGGAGCGTGCAAGATTGGTCAAAGTACCGCGAGAAGCTGGCGGACGATACATCGGGCAAACCGGGAAGCGCGAAAGGGAACGTCAAGCGTATCGACGTGTTCCGCATCCTGTATCAACGCATTCAGGACCAGAAGCAAGCGTTGCTCGCGCAGCGTACGGCGGATGTCGCGAACTGGCTGGACGCGCCGCTCTTTCTCGCCGCGCTCGAAGATTATCACGATCAGAACGGCTTCGACGGGGTGGCGTTCGAGTTCGTCATTTTCCATGCGATCGTCGGGCTGAGTGCCGATTCGAGCGGCGTTGCGGCATTGAACAAGTTGATCGACCGCCTCGACCCGACCAAGCCGGAAAGTTTGATCTGGCGGATGGTGGCCAGCAATCAGAAGGAGTCGAAGGAAGCGCTCAAGCTGGCGCTGGCGCGGGCGGAGGCGCACAAGACCACGCTGCTGGGCATGGCGGGAGAAGGCTTCAATGCATTCGCGGAGGCCTGCGAGAAGCTGAAGAAGTTCGCGGAGTTCTACGGAAAGATGGACGAGATGAGCAAGCAGGCCAAGCAGCTCAATGCCGTCGATCAGGCGATGCACGATAAGGGCGTCGACAAGGCCGCGGTTAGCGTAGGGCACCTCATCTTTCAGCGGTTCTCGTTCAAGGGATTCAACCTGCAGAATCTCGGCAACGGGGTGAGCGAGGCGATCATCAACTCCGTGTTCATGCTGAGGGTGGGCATCAAGAGCGACGAGGTGAAAGAACTCGTTCTGCTGCAAGCTAAAATCGAGCCGCAACTGCGCAGCAAGTTCCTCGGTGAATATCAGGCTCAACGCCGAATGGGGAGAAGTTCGCCGGAGGCGTTTCGAATGGCCACCTCGGCCGTCGCCGAGACCGAAGGATCGAATGTTCTTTCCAGGCGGTGGCGCGCGATCAAGGTGCGCGAGAGCGTGGGTCTCGTAGGCGTGATCGGGCTGATCGAGGTGTTTGCTCTGATCAAGCTGATCAATAAGAAGGATAAGGAAAAGCGGGATTGGGCGGAGTTGGGGGGAGCGTGTTTTTCGGTAGCGGGGGCAGCAGCGGAGGTTGCGCTTAAGCCTTTGGAGGCACTCAAGTTCGAACAGGGAGCCAAGAATCTCAAAATAATCGGTGGGTATTGCGGAGCGATTGCTGGAGGCGTCGGGATGATGCTCGATTTCATGGACGCCAGGGGGAAATGGAATAATGGCGAAGGGCTGATCGGCCTTCTTTATGCTGGTAAAGGCATTTTCGGATTTGGAGCGACGGTAGCATTCGGTTTAACTGCTTTGAGTTCATCGGCACCATTTTTCGAGCGAATTGCATCGAACGTTACCGGTCGAAAGATTCGTATCGTTATTCTCGACCGTATCGGGCAAGGTATTGTCGATGCGACCATGCGCAAGGCAGCCATTGCGGCGGGTCAGGAAGTCGCAGCTGTCGCTGCCGAACGAGTTGGGGCCATGGTAATGGGTAGAGTGCTCTTGTTTATGGCTAGCTGGGAAATGCAGGTGGCTGTTATCGCTATTCAAGTCGTGATTTGGACGCTAAGCAATGATGATTTGCAGAACGCGATACTCGATTCGGTGTTCGGGAGGGAGGGGAAATATAAAATGGTATCGGATATTAAGAAGCAAGATGAAGCATTCGACAAGGCGTTAGTGGCTGTTGGCTTCAAAGCTGAAGAGACGGTGGAGACAGGAAAAGCGAAGCAAAACGGGTAGGAGCGCATATGGATAATGGACGAGCGGTGATTTTGCGAGGGGTCGTAAGTAATTTCAGTAAGGAGCGAGCGACGGGAGATTTTCTTCTGAGCGATGCCGATCGATCAGCTGCGGGACTTACCGCGGTCGCGGCGGCGCTGGCTGGCTCGGGAGGAGCAGTCGGATTGGCATCTCTGGCGGGGATCAAGGAAGAGGCTGATAAGGTTCAATTTGAACTTAACGGTAAGAAAATAACGGGGTGGTTGATGTGGTCGCCATTCAAAAATGGCGACGAAGTCGAAGTAGTTGCTGAATTGCTGCGGGATGGTACATATCGAAGTTTTGCCGTTCTCAAACCTGAAGATCGTACCATTGCTCTATATCCGCATTGTTCGAGAGGGAGAATTGCGCACTATAAAAATTCCCTGAAGTGGTTTTTTATGGCATTCGCTTTTATTTTCTTGGGATCGTGTGGCGTTATGGCGGGAATTTTTTTGGTTAACCATGATGACGATTGGAGGAGTTTCGTGGGATTGATGGGGGGAGGGGGGCTGATTAGTCTTGTGATTTACGCCATTATTGCCTATAGAATTTCTAGGAAATTTATGCCATTTGTTGTTATGGCTGAGGGAATATTCCAATCTTTGGGTTGGCGTGATGTGAAGAGTGTGGATTTGCCGGCTAGAAGTAAGGCGGCGAGGAAGGCCGAGAGACGGCCCGGTCTTGGGACGTTGTATTTTAGATATTGATATAAGTGTCGTATATTTTTGGTTCTGAATGGCATGTCATGTGAGAATTTTAATTTGCAGTGTCGACGAGAGAAATTGGCGACTATATGTTATCAACCTGATCGCTGTCACTCAAACCGAGAGCAACAGCCGGAAAAAAAGGGCGCGGCATGCGCGCCGATGATGCTGGCGCTTTGGGATGGCGTGGGGATCACGCACGAAGGGACTGTCAGTAATTTCGTGTTCAAGGCATATCATGCTCGCTAGGAGAACATATGCCTCGCAAACCGAAAGCCAAGCCGGCGGAGCTGCCGGCGATTCCTGCCGAGTTGCTTGAACAGTTCGGCAACGGGCCGATGACGGCTGAAGCGATCAATGCCGCGACGCTGGCCCTGAAGAAGGCCCTGATCGAGCGGGCGCTGGGTGGAGAGATGAGCCATCATCTCGGCTATACGCCCGGCGCCGTCACCAACCAGCGCAACGGCACGGGTGCCAAGACAGTCCTGACCGAGGATGGTCCGATTCGTATCGAGGTCCCGCGCGATCGCGACGGCAGCTTCGAACCGCTGCTGATTCCCAAACACGAACGACGCTTCACGGGCTTCGACGACAAGATCGTCGCCATGTATGCCCGGGGCATGACCGTGCGCGAGATTCAGGGCTTTTTGCTGGAACAATACGGCACCGGGGTCTCGCCCGATTTCATCAGCTCGGTCACCGACGAGGTCATGGCCGAAGTGACTGCCTGGCAGGCCCGGCCGCTTGAGCCGATGTATCCGGTGGTGTTCTTCGACGCGCTGCGGGTCAAGATCCGCGAAGACGCCGTGGTGCGCAACAAGGCGGTCTACCTTGCGCTGGGCATTCTGCCCGACGGTACACGCGATATCCTGGGCCTGTGGATCGAGAATACCGAAGGCGCCAAGTTCTGGACGAAGGTGTTCAACGATCTCAGGACGCGCGGCGTCAACGACATCCTGATCGCCGTGACCGACGGCCTCAAGGGAATGCCCGAGGCGCTGGCGGCAGTGTTTGCGTCGACCACGTTGCAGACCTGCATCGTTCACCTGATCCGCAACAGCCTCGATTGCGCGTGCTGGAAAGACCCCAGGGAACTGGCTGCAGTGATTCGCCCGATCTACACCGCGCCCAGCGCGGAAGCGGCCCAGGTAGAACTCGATGCGTTTGCCGACGGGCCGTGGGGGCAGAAATTCCCGACGGACAGTGCGGCATGGCGCAACGCCTGGGATCGCGTGATTCCGTTCTTCGCCTTTCCACCGGCAGTTCGCAAGGTTATATACACGACGAACGCCATCGAGAACATCAACTCGCAGTTGCGCAAGATCATCATGACCCGGGGCCACTTTCCGACCGATGAGGCAGCGGCGAAGCGCATCTGGCTGGCACTGCGCAACATCACTGCTCATTGGGGCCGCGCGGCTCATGACTGGAAGGCAGCCATGAACCAGTTCGCCATCCTCTATGAGGATCGATTCGTTCGACCATCCGTGTGAATCTCAATCCGCCTTGAACACGGAAATTCTGACTCCCCCCGGGCGGCAGATTCGTATCGTTATTCTTGATCGGATTGGCCAAGGCATCGCTGACGCAACTGCACGCAAGGTGGCAATAGCGGCCGGGGAGAGGGTCGCAACGGTCGCGGCTGAGCGTGTTGGAGCCATGGTGTTGGGTAGAGGGCTGCTGTATATGGCCAGTTGGCAAGTCCAGGTTGCTATTGTTGCGATCCAAGTTGTTATTTGGTATTTTGGGAATGATGATTTGCAGAATTCATTAAATGATTCTGTTTTTGGGGTAGGTAAAAAATATAAAAATAACGATGACTTAAAAAAACAGGATGAGGCATTCGATAAGGCTCTGGTGGCTATTGGATTCAAAGATGATGCTACTTCTGGCGCGGAAGAAGCAAAGTCGCATGGATAAGTGATCGATATATGGATACTAGTCGTGCAGTCGTGTTGCGTGGAGTACTGGAGAATTTTCATAAGGAACGGGCCACCGGAGACTTTCTATTGAGCGACTTGGAGCGCTCAGCTGCTGGGTTGACGGCCGTAGCGTCTGCGTTGGCTGGCTCGGGAGGAGCAGTCGGACTGGCATCTCTGGCGGGCACAAAAGAAGAGGCTGACAAGGTTCAATTCGAAATCGACGGAAAGCAGGTTGCCGGCTGGTTAATGTGGTCTCCATTCCAAAACGGCGATGAGGTAGAGGTGGTGGCTGAGCCATTGAGGGATGGAATGTATCGAGCATTTGCCATACTTCGACCATCTGACCGAACGATTGCGTTATATCCACACTGTTCGCGAGGGCGGTGGGCGTTTTTTAAAAATGCTGTGAAATTATTCATGCTATTTTTTATATTTATTGTGATAACGCTTGGAAGCCTTTTGTCGGCTGTGTTTTTTGTGAGAGGGTACAGTGATTGGCTGGGTGTCCTTGAGTTGATTGCAATGATATCGGGGGGGCTGTTTGTTGTATATGGAATTATTGCGGTTAATATTGCTAGAAAATTTATGCCATTTGTTAATATGGCAGAGGGGATTTTTGAGGTTTTGGGGTGGAAGGGGGTGAGTCAAATCGATCTCCCGGGAAGAAGTAAAGTCGCGCGGCGAGTGGAGGGGCGGCCTGGGTTGGGAAAGCTATATTTCAAGTATTAGTGAAAGTTTGTGAGTTTGATTGAATTCTATGTGCTCGTTCATGAGGTACAGCCGCGTTGGAGACGGAGGTTGTGTGGAGCTGTCGTGGTGAAGGGCGTGAGAGAACGAAATATGGATATCGATCGAGCTGTAGTGTTAAAGGGAAGGTTGAAGAATTTCAAAAAAAATAGAGTTGCGGTGGATTTTCTGTTAAGTGACATGGATCGATCGGCGGCGGAACTTACCGCGGTGGCGTCGGCGCTGGCCGGTTCGGGTGGAGCAATCGGCTTGGCGTCGTTGGCGGGCACCAAGGAGGAAGCGGACAAGGTTCAATTTGAGTTGGGCGGAAAATTTTTTACGGGCTGGTTGATGTGGTCGCCATTTCAAGACGACGAGGAAGTGGAAGTGGTGGCGGAACCTTTGAAAGATGGAACCTATCGTGCTTTTGCGATTCTTCGACCGTCGGACCACACGATTGCTCTGTATCCGCACTGTTCGCGTGGGAAGAGTGCGCACTTTAAGAACTCTTTCAAGTGGTTTATGCGGGGATTCCTCATTGTGTTCCTCATCTATTTTTTTGTGATGCTGGCAACATTTTGGGGAGAGGGGATCTGGCGAGAGTTTTTTATTGCACTGATCGGTGGCGGGTTGGGGGAATTTTTTGTTTATGGAGTTATCGCCTACAGCATGGCCAGAAGATTTTTGCCATTCGCCGACATGGCTGAGCAAATTTTTCATGTTTTAGGAAGGCGAGACGCGGCGAAGATTGATTTGCCGGCTAGAAGCAAGATGGCAAGGAAAAAGGAAGGGAAGCCTGGGTTAGGGGTTCTGTATTTTAGATATTGATAATCGAGAAGCTTGGTTGGCGCGATATGGTGGGGGCGAGAAATTGCGCTGGATGCCGCGAGGGGCTATGCACATGGGCTGGATGCAATCGCTTCTTGTGGAACTATGGGCTCGATGCGCATAGACCGGTGAGCGAGCTGCCGCGCGAAGGACAACATAACAAGACGTGCCAGGAGCCGCAGTTCCCGCCAGAGATCGAGGCCGAATGCCAGGTTGGGCCAAACGATCCGAACGTCTGGTGTATTCCCGCGTCGATCGCCGAATTCGCGGTGACGGTTCTGGGCTTCATGGAGCGCGCACAGGAAAAGGAGGGGCTCGCGCAAATGGCCGAACGAGTAGCGCAGCGAGCGTAGTCGGAAAGAAAACCTCGCGATCGATGTGCGCGGTAGTGCCCATGGCGGTGGCAATCGTCGCCTGCGAGCGAAAAGTGCGTTGGCAAAATGTTATCTATTCATTCGAGGATGGCGTCGTCGACAGTCAATGGCGTTTCGCGTGTGTTTCCGTTGCGGCGAACAGCGTCGAAGACTAGATGACACGGCTCATGCTGAAATTGATCGAAGGTTCGAGCAAGTTTCATCGTTGACATTGGATATTCGGGAATTCTGCTTGTGCGCACGTCGAGCGGACATACCAGATCGACAAGGTTTTGTTTCCTCGAAGGTCGCGCCGACGGTTGGCCTCAAGTTCGAGGAGACGATGAAAAGAGAGGGCAATGTACATGAACTGCGATCGAGCAGTGATTCTGCATGGGACGATAGAGAAATTCAGTAAGCAGAGAACGACGGGGGATTTTCTGTTGGACGATTCCGATCGTTCGGCAGCCGGACTGACTGCAGTGGCTGCGGCGTTGGTTGGTTCTGGCGGTGCCATCGGGCTAGCAGCCCTGGCGGGGACGAAAGAAGAGGCCGACAGAATTCAGTTCGAGCTGGACGGGAAAAAGATATCGGGATGGTTGATGTGGTCCCCTTTCAATAATGGAGACGAAGTAGATGTTGTGGCGGAATTATTGCGAGATGGTACGTATCGAGCATTCGCGATGCTCAAGCCGCGTGATCGAATTATCGCTTTATATCCACATTGTTCGCGTGGCCGGATCGCACATTATATAAATACTCTGAAATGGTTTGTTTGGATTTTTGGGGGCATATTTTTGGCTTCTTGCTGCGTTATGGGTGTGATTTTCTGGGTGAATCATGACAGCGATTGGCGCGCTTTTGTTGGATTAATGGGCGGTGGTGGCATAATTAGTTTTGTGATATATGCCATTATCGCATTTAGTATTTCAAGAAAATTCATGCCGTTTGTCAATATGGCTGAGGGGATTTTTCAGGCTTTAGGATGGCGCGATGCAAAAACGATTGATTTGCCCGCTAGAAGTAGGGACGCAAGGAAGGCAGAAGGTAAACCTGGTCTGGGGATTTTGTACTTCAAGTACTGAAATGCGGGAAGGACATGGATATGGGCCGACTGGTCGTGTTGCGCGGGACGCTGAAAAATTTTCATAAGGATCGGGTGATCGGAGATTTTTTGCTGAGCGACCTGGAATGGTAGTGGGCGGAGGTCTACTGATTATGGCTAACTGGCAAATCCAAGCTGCTATTATCGAGCTTCAAGTTGTTATTTTGTATTTTGGAATGATGATCTTCGAAGTGCAATAAAACTCTGTTTTGATCGTAAAAATATAAAAATAACGGCGACTTAAAAGGTGTGAGACTTTCGATAAGGGGCTGGTGGCTGTTGGGTTTAAAGATGAGGTCAATTCTGGTGAGGAAGAGGAAAAATCTCATGGATGACTGATGATATATGGATACGAATCGTGCAGTGGTATTGCGTGGAGTATTGGAAAATTTACGAAAAGAGCGAGCGGCCGGAGATTTTCTGTTGAGTGATTTGGACCGCTCAGCCGCTGGGTTGACGGCCGTGGCGTCAGCGTTGGCCGGTTCGAGCGGCGCGGTCGGTTTGGCTTCTCTGGCGGGGACAAAAGACTCCGCGCCAAGGGGCTGATTGATGAATGGCGTACCGAGTACAACGCCGAGCGGCCTCATAGTTCGCTTGGCTATCTGACGCCTGCGCAGTTCGCCCAGGCGTACGATGAGAAGCAGCAGTTTTTAACCTCTGACTCTAACTACAGTCCGGACTAAAACCGAGGGCAGGCCGGTTTCGCATCTCGGGGCGACATCGTCGCACGTGCGTCGCGCGGCGGATGCCCGACGCGAATTCAACGCGCGTTCATTGCTTCGGATGGCGGACGATCGACGAGGGTCGGATGCGCAGTCCGGCATCGCCGCCTATCGCGCAGCCAGCAACCCGAAAGCGCGGGCGAAGCGCTTCGCACACGTGCCATTGTTTGCATTAGCGAAACGGACTGTTAAGCGTGACGGGAATGATCTATCGCGCGGAGCCGGGCATACTTTCGCGTGTCCCGTTGTTCTCAGTGTGCTCGAAGAGCGCGCCGTCAAAATTGAAACTCCGCGTTCTCAAATCGTCGTCCCTATCGATCGTGGTCAGCGCGCTGCTGCTGGCCGCATGTTCAAGCGCGTCCGACATCAGCGCAACCGAGAAGCCGAACGTCTACACCGTCGATTCGAGCTCGCGCGGCATTCTGCTGTCGTGGGCGGGTGCGCACGAGCGGGCCGTCAACGAAGCGACGAGCTACTGCGCGCAGCGCGGGATGCAAGCGAGCGTGAAGCGCGAATCCGTTGATCATGGAAGCGGGCCGCAAGGGCACGCGCAACTCGCGTTCGAGTGTCATCCGGCATTCTGAGCGACGGACGCGACCGACGGATGCAGCCGCGCATCGCGGGCGGCACGACGGCAAGCGCGCTCGCTGCTTGTTGCTCGGTTTCGTGCCGCAGCATGCCGCATGGCTGCGGCGCGGCAAGTGATACATGTTCCGTCGCATGTCGCCGCGCGTCTTCACCATGAAGCATGCTCGGCCAAGCACGATTTGCGGTCGGCGTTGCCCGGTCATTCGGGCATCGGCTTCGACGGCCGTGATTCTCGCGGTCGCACGACGGCGAGATCGTCTTTCTGCCTTCTTCGCACGCGGTTTCCGACCGCAACCGGCGAACGCGTCGGCGGCGTATCGTGTTTCGCGCGGCTGGCGCCCGGCCCCAATGAAAAAGCCCACACGGCTCGAACGAACGAGCGGTGTGGGCTTTTCGCGGCGGGAGAACGGCGGCGCTAGCGACGCGAGCAAACGTTGTCGAGCGCGGCCGCATTAAGCCGCGGTTACACGACGAATGCGGCGCGATCCTTCCCGGCGATCCACGAAGGCGGGCGGCCGCGGCCCGTCCACGTCGCGCCGGTCTTCGGGTCGCGATACTTCGGCTTGGGTTTGCCGCGGTGGCGCAACGCGCCGGCACGGCCGAACACTTCCTGCGTCGTGAGCTCGAATTCCTCGACGATTCGCTTCACTTCGGACAGCGCCGCGCTTCGTGCTTGCGTGCGCGCCGCATCCAGTTTGATCATCAGGGCTTCTCGTTCTACCAGAAGGTCGAGGTAAGTTTCCATCAAAAAAATGCTCCCTTGCCTGTCGGGATTCGATCGCGTCCCGTATCGGCCGGCAAATGTATGGGTGTGTTGGACGAATGACGACTAGCCGATTGCCCATCGGAATGAAGCGCGGCCCGATGCGGCGATCTGCGGTTGAAACGAAAAAAATGCGAACGGGTTTCGACGTCGATCGCGATGCCTTCCACGGTCAGGCGTTGGCGTTCCGCAAGCAGGCGATGCGTTTCCCGGCCTGCGTGCGGAGTGAAAAATCGATATCCGCAGGCGATGTCCGGTGTCCGTGCGAAAGCGCGTCGGCTCGACATTCGTTCGCGCGCGAAGCGCATCGGACAAGGGGCCGGATGATCGTCATTGGGATGGCGAAATTCTAATGGCCGGCATCAACGCGAACCAGCGGATGGAGCCGAGATATTCATAAATTTTCGACATACATCGGCGGCGCGAGCAGCGCGGCGAAACGATGTGCGGATGCGGTGTGCGGATGCGTCGAATGCAATCGTTTAGCTGTCGAAACGATACAGCGTGCGCGCCGAGTCGCAGAGAACGATGCGCCTGAGCGACGGATCGGGAACCCAGTCGTCGAGCGCCGAGCGCGTCGCACGGAAATCGGTTCGGTCGCGATGCTGCGTGTGCGGCCAGTCGCTGCCCCACACGAGGCGATTCGGCGCAAACGCGCCGAGCAGCTCGCGCGCCGCGCGCGTGCCGAACGCGGCGCCGTCGCCCGATTCGATGTTGCGATACGCGGCGGACAGCTTGACCCAGACTTGCCCCGTTCCGGCGATCGACAGCAGGAAGCGGAAGCCGGGATCGCGCGTGCCGAGATGCGGCGCCGGGCGCCCGAAATGGTCGACGACGACGCGGCACGACTGTTCGAGCAACGCGGGAATGATCGCGGGAAGATCCGCCGCGCGCCGATGTACTTCGACATGCCAATCGAGCGCGTTCGCCCGCGCGAGCAGCGCGCGCCACCGCGGCGCGGCGAAATCCGGAATCGGCAGGCCGACGAGATTCAGGCGGATGCCGACCACGTCGGTCGCCTCGAGCCGCGCGAATTCCTCCTCGGCCATGCACGGGTTCACGACCGCGACGCCGCGAAAGCGCTGCGGATAGCGTGCCAGCACGTCGACGAAGAAGTGATTGTCGGTGCCGAGAAAGCTCGGCTGAACGAGAACCGCGTGCGTGACGCCGGATGCGTTCAGATGCGCGACATACGATTCGAGCGTTGCGTCGTATTCCGGCGAGTGCCGCGCGCTCGGAATGCGCGGCAGGCTTCGCAGGAACACGTGCGCGTGCGAATCGACGGCTTCGATCGGCGCGATGCCGTCGCCGTACCACGCATCGACGAGCGGATCGCGCGCGTCGTGCGTGTCGCGCATGTGTCGTGCGCGCGTGGCGCAGGTGCGGCCCGTCGTTTCGACTGCCGGATCGTTGCTTGCCTGATCCATGAAAAACCCACGAAATGACGGGCGCCCGGCATGCCGGCCGGCTCCTACAGCGCCGCTTCGCGGATGCGCGGGTCGGGCTGCGGCGACTGGAAATCGCGCGCGCGCGTTTCGGGCAGGAACCAGGCGGCGATGAACACGAGCCCGTAAGCGATGCCCGCGTCGATGCCGAGCGCGAGGCCGAGCGGCATCGACGTCCCCATGTGCCCGACGAGCACGGGGAAGATCGCCGATGCGACGCGGCCGAAGTTGTAGCAGAAGCCGACGCCGCGACCGCGCACGTTCCTCGGATAGAGCTCGTTGAAGAGCGCGCCGAGCGTGGCCGGGATGCCGGCAGCGAAGAAGCCGAGCGGAAAGCCGAGCAGCAGCATCGCGAGGTTGTCGAGCGGCAGCAGCACGTACAGATTGACCGTCACGACGCAGCAGGCGGAGAACAGCATCAGGTTCTTGCGGCGGCCGATGCGGTCCTGCAAGTACGCGCTCGTCATGCACCCGACGATGAACGCGACGATGATCACGGCGAGATACGCTCCCGTGCCGAGCACCGACAGATGGCGCTCGGTCTTCAGATAGGTCGGCAGCCAGGTCGTGATCGCGTGATAGCCGCCGTGCGCACCGACGCCGATCAGGCCGCCGACGATCGTCATCCTGAGCACGGACGGATCGAAGATGCTCGTTGCCGGTTGCGCGGGCGCCGCGTCGGCGGCCGACGCGATCGTGTCGGCGCGCGGCGGCTCGGGAATGGCGCGCCGGATGTACAGCACGAGCAGGGCGGGCAGCACGCCGATCGCGAACAGCACGCGCCACGCCCATTCGGGCGGCAGCCACGAAAAGATCAGCGTATAGAGCAGCACCGCGCCGCCCCAGCCGAAGCCCCAGGCGCTCTGCACGATCCCCATTGCCTTGCCGCGGTGCCGCGCACGCATCGTCTCGCTCAGGAGCACGGCACCCGCCGTCCATTCGCCGCCGAAGCCGAGCCCTTGCAGCGCCTTCAGCACCAGCAGTTGCTCGAAGTTCTGCGCGAACGCGCTGAGGAACGTGAACAGCGAGAACCAGCACACGGTGATCTGCAGCGCGCGCACGCGGCCGAAGCGATCGGCGATCGCGCCGGCGAGCAATCCGCCGATCGCACCCGCGGCGAGCGTCGCGCCGCCGATGAGGCCCGCCTGCCCCTTGCCGATGCCCCAGGACGTCAGCAATGCGGGGATGACGAGGCTGAACATCTGCGTGTCGACGCCGTCGAGCGCCCAGCCGGAAAAACATCCTTTGAATGTACGTCTTTCAACGGGCGATATTTCTTTGTACCAGCTCACTCATGCTCTCCGGAATGATGTCGCCATAAGCGATTGGAAAAAGCCCGCATCATATCGTCATATTTTATCGAGAGGTAAACGATATATGCATCACGAAGTCGAGCATTATTGATAAAAGAAAATTATGATTGCGTATTTCGCCGTGACGTCGATCGCGTGAGGCGAAATGTTGCGCGAACGTTTGCGTGGCGTCGGCGTCTGTGGATTCAGGATCGTTTTGGTACGATTGATTCGGATATTTGAAATTGTTCGTCGAATAATTCTGTTTGGTTGAATGATGATGAGATTGAAAATGCGCCGGCCGAATTCGTCTATTGAAGGCGGGCGCGGAATGAAATCGTGTATTCGCAATACGTGTCCATCGTCTCGGCGATGCGGCGGCGCGGCCGTCGGAACGCAATCTCGTGGCGCTGCGTGATTATGGAATCCAAGCATCTTCGATACTTCCTTGCGATTGCGGACACGGGCAGCCTGACTCACGCGGCGATCCGCTTGGGCGTCGCGCAGCCCGCGCTCAGTCACGCGCTGACGAAAATGGAGCGCGAGCTCGGCGTGAAGCTGTTCGAGCGTTCGAGGCGCGGCGCGGCGCTGACGACGGCGGGCGAAGCGATCGTCGACGACATTCGCCTGAGCCTCGCGCGGATGGACGCCGCCGCGCGGCGCGCGAGCGAGATCGGCGCGCAGCGGGCGGGGCGGCTGAGCGTGGGCTTCGTGTCCGCCGCGCTGTTCGATACGCTGCCTTCCGCGGTGTGCGCGTTGCGCGCGGCCACGCCGCGCGTCGATCTCGTGATGCGCGAGATGAGCAATGCGGAGCAGGTCGTCGCGCTCGAGCGCGGCGAGATCGACATCGGCATTCTGCACACGCCCGTCGCGATCGGCGGTCCCGTCAACGAGAAGCTGATCCGGCGCGATCCGCTGATCGCGGTGATTCCGAAGTCGTTTCCGCGCCAGCCGGACGGCACGATCACGCTGCGGGAGCTGTCGCGCGCCGGGCTCATCTGGTTCCCGCACGAGCAACTGCCGTCGATACGCGCGGCGATCCTCAGCGCGTTCCGGCTCGCCGGCCATCCGATCGAGATCGTCCAGGACGTGAACCGCACGCTGACCGTGATCGCGTGCGTCGCGGCGGGCTGCGGCGTGTCGCTGCTGCCGTCGTCGATCCGCACGCTGACGTTCGAGGGCGTCGAGTTCAGTCCGGTCTCGGATGGGCAGGCGCTGCCCGAATTTCCGTTGACGGCCATCTGGCCGAAGCGATCGCGCCGAACGCTCGCCGACCGGTTCGCCGAACTGCTGCCTCAGTTCCAGCCGAACTGAGCGGGCGGGCGAAATGGCCGGCCGCGGCGCGCGCGCGGCCTGTCTTCGACGGCGCGACGCGACGCGTCGCGCCCGCGCCGCTGATCGTCCGGATGTCGGAATATTCGAATTGCTCAATATACGAATTTCGGAAATTAATTCGTGATTCGAATTGATGTGCGAAATTTCGGCCTGCGAAAGTCAAGATTTAATATTTCGGTTTCCCTATCGATTGGGCGGGCGAAAATTTTGGTCTCGCCAAAATAGATGGTCTTTCGTGCGCACGGTATCTTTTGGTGATGCGAACCCGAATCGGCGGAATTCGATCTTTCCCGTCGCATAAATCCAATTTCTCTTGTTTCGTTTCCGATCGTTCGATGACGCTTGCGTGCCGCGCCTAACGCGGCGCCGGTCGAGCCGATCGCGTTTCAAATGCGAGATTTGGCGCGCCAGAATGAATCTTTAAATATTGTCAAATTTACCTAAACTCGGATTATTCCGATAGTAACAATTACTCTAACCATTCATCATCCATTCAATTATATTTTCGATGGAATCGGGGCGCGGTTCCGAAATAACCGCAATCGAGTAGACCAATCGGATCGGCTTCAACCAATTAAAACCGAGCCGGCCGAATTCCAATCCGATCTTGCTTGCCGCGGCGGCGGCGCGCGATGCGCCGCCGTTGGTCCGCGCTCGTCCGAACGCATGGCGGCGCGAGCCGAGTGCCGGGCGGCGGCGCATGTATCGCGCGCAAGGCGACGGGGCCGCCGCGCGCGGCCGGCGCGCGGCGATTGGGCCATCGAAAAACAACGACGAAATCAACGGGCGATCGTGTGGAGAGCGAAATGCGCAAGCGTGTGGTGCAGACGATGGGCGGGGCGGCATTCATGCTGGCTTTCGCGACCGTCTCGGCCGGGCAACTGACCGGCGCGATGCAGGTGAATTTGCAGGTCAGTCGCGGATGCGAGGTCGCGGGCGTTGCCGGAAGCGCGGATTTGGGCCGGCTGGATTTCGGCGCGCACGGACCGCTCTGGTCCGACTACCTGACGGCCGACGGCCGCGCGACGTCGAACGGCGCGGTGCGCGTCGTGTGCAGTCCGGACGTCGACGGCTTTCTGGTCTCGATCGACAGCGGCCGCAACGGGGACCAGTCGGCCCGCTATCTGGTGACGCGCGGCGCGCACGGGCGCGTCGTCGGCCGGATTCCGTACCACGTGTACCGCGACGCGGCGCGCAGCGTGCCATACGTGCCGCTCATGCCGCAGTCGTTTCTCGTCGACGGGCGGCAGGACGACGTGACGCTGCCGCTCTTCGGCGTCGTCAACGGCATGACGCGCGCGATGCCGTCCGGGGCCTACGAGGATTTGCTCGGGATCACGCTCGACTGGTGATCCGGAGCGGGTAAGCAGCAACAGTTCTTTTTCACCACACAGAAGGAAACAAGATGAAGGCTCACTGGAAAGTCTGGGCGGCCGTCGCCTGCGTGTCGGTTTGCGCAGGCGTGCAGGCGCAAACCAGCCCGCTCACGGGGACGGTCAACTCGCAGCTCGTGCTGACGACGGGCTGCGCGGTCGATACGGGCGGCGGTTCTGTCGGCGCGACGAACTTCGGCACGCTCGACTTCGGCACGCAGCCGAGCGGCTTCACGGGCCAGCTCTCGAGCGCGGCGAAGGGCGGCGGCTCGACGTCGACGCAAGTCACGTGCTCGCCGGACGTCACGTCGATCCAGGTGACGATCGACGGCGGCCAGAACGCGTCGAAGGGCGCGGCCGTCGGCACGGGCACGCGCGCGCTCGCGAACGGCGCGAGCTTTGTGCCGTACGAAGTCTACGCGGACGCGGGCCACTCGCAGCACTACGTCGCGGGCACGCCGCAATCGGTGTCGGTGCCGACGCCGGGCGCCGCATTCGAGCTGCCGCTTTACGGTGTCGTCAACAAGACGAGCTCGTCGGCGCTCGCCGCGGGCACGTACGTCGATGTGCTGAACGTCACGCTCGGCTGGTGAGCGAGCGCATCGACTCCGTTCAGTCCGGCCTCGCGGCGCGCATACGAGCAAGCCGCGAGGCGATCCCAGATTCCGATCGTCATGTCGACCTTTGAGCGAGTGGTTTTCCTGCTGTGCGCCGCGTTGCTGCCGGTTGTTCCGGCGATTGGCCGGGCCGACACGCTGTTGCCCAGAACCCAGGCCTTCACGGTCAGCGCGCAGATTGTCGCGGGCTGCGGCGTCGCGGGCGGCGGGCCGACGAGCGGCCTGAGCTTCGGCACGCTCGATTTCGGCGCGCATCCGGCCGTCGCGACGGGGCAGGCGAGCGCGGCGGTCGGCGGCGGCGCATTGCAGATCGAATGCTCGCCCGGCTCGACGCTGAAGATGACGATCGACGGCGGCGCGAACGCGAGCGCGGGCAACACGCAGCGCAATCTGGCGAGCGGCGGCGCGCGCGTCGCATATCAGCTGTATTCGGACGCCGGACACACGCAGGCGATCGCGATCGGGCAGGCGGTGTCGCTGCCCGTGTCCGGGACGATCACGCTGCCGATCTACGGCGCGCTGACGCTGCCGGGCGGCGGCGCGCCCGCCGGCACGTACACCGACACCGCGCAGGTCACGCTCAGTTATTAATCAATCAGGAATCCGTGATGAAAGTTTCGAGATCGCCCGGCATGCCGGCGCGAGCCGCACGCATGTTGCGCCGCGCGCTCGTCGGCGCGGCGGCCGCGGCGGCGTTGGTCGCGCCGCACGCGCATGCGGCGACGTCCGTGATGATCTGGCCGATCGATCCCGTGATCGACAGCGATCAGCGCGCGGCGGCGTTATGGCTCGAGAACCGCGATCGCCGGCCGGTGACGCTGCAGGTGCGCGTGCTCGGCTGGCGCGAAGCGAACGGCGAGGATGTCTACGACGAGAGCCAGCAGCGCATCGCGGGCAGCCCGCCGATGGCGACTGTGCCGCCCGGCAAGCGCCAGTTGATCCGGCTGACCCGCCTCGCGGACGCCGCGCCCGGCACCGAGGAGGCGTACCGTGTGCTGATCGACGAGATCCCGCAGCCGGACGACGACGCGCGGAACGCCGCGAACGAGACGGCGCTCGGCGTGAAGTTCCAGATGCATTACTCGGTGCCGCTCTTCGTGTACGGCGACGGCCTGTGGACGAAGGAGAACCCGGACGAGCGTCGCGACCCTGCGACGGCGGGGCGGCCCGCCCTCCGGTGGCGCATCGTGCACGACGGCGGCAAGCGCTGGCTCGTCGTGTCGAACCGCGGCCCCGTGCATGCGCGGATCACGCGCGCGGCGTTCGAATCGAACGGCTCGCGCGCCGATTTGGCGCGCGGCCTGCTCGGCTACGTGCTGCCCGGCGCGCAGATGCGCTGGGCGCTGCCCGAGAGCATGAAGCTCAATTCCAATTCCAAGCTGGTCGCCACCGTCAACGGCGTGGCCGATCTCGCGATCGACGTGGACGGCGCCGCTTCGAACCGGTAATCCGCATCACGACACAAGCGACGACGTCGCGACGGGGAAATGCCTTGAAGCGGTACAACGGGTACAACGAACACAGAACGAGAAGACTGCCGCGACGGCGCGCGGCGGCGTGGGCGGTGGGGATGGCGTTCGCGGCGGCGGGGGACGTGCGCGCGAACGAGCCGATGACGCTCGCGGAGAGCTTCGGCCGCGCGCTGCCGCCCGCGGGCGGCGCGGCGACGCGCGGCACGTTGTACCTCGAGCTCGTCGTCAACGAGCTGTCGACCGGGCGGATCGTGCCGATCCGCTATCGGGACGGCGTCTACTACGCGCGCGCGGGCGATCTCGCGCAGGCGTCGGTGCGCACGCACGCCGAACCCGACGCGCTCGTCGATCTGTCGACGCTCGACGGCGTGCAAGTCGAATACGAGAGCGGCGAGCAGCGTCTGAAGCTGAGCGTGCCGCCCGACTGGCTGCCGCAGCAGGCGGTCGGCTCGCGGCGGCTGTACGACCGCACGCCCGCGGCCGTGAGCTTCGGGCTCCTGTTCAATTACGACGTGTACGCGAATTCGCCGACGCTCGGCACGAGCTACACGTCCGCATGGACCGAAGCGCGGCTGTTCGACAAGTGGGGCACCGTGACGAACACGGGGGTCTATCGGCGCGATTACGGCGGCAGCGGCGGCGTCGCGAGCAACCGCTATCTGCGCTACGACACGTCCTGGCGCTACTCGGATCAGGACCGCATGCTCACGTACACGGCGGGCGACGTGATTACGGGCGCGCTGTCGTGGTCGAGCGCGGTGCGTCTGGGCGGCGTGTCGATCGAGCGCGACTTCAAGGTGCGCCCCGACATCGTCACGTATCCGCTGCCGCAGTTCTCGGGCCAGGCCGCGGTGCCGACCGCCGTCGATCTCTTCATCAACGGCAGCAAGACGACGACGGGGCAGGTGAATCCGGGGCCGTTCACGCTGAACAACGTGCCGTTCATCAACGGCGCGGGCGAGGCGACCGTCGTGACGACCGACGCGCTCGGCCGCCGGGTCGCGACGACGATTCCGTTCTACGTCGCGAACACGCTGCTGCAGAAGGGGCTCTCGGACTATTCGCTGTCGGTCGGCGCGATGCGGCGCGACTATGGCATCCGCTCGTTCTCGTACGGCAAGTTCGCGGCGTCGGGCACCGCGCGCTACGGCCTCACCGATTACCTGACGATCGAAGGCCATGCGGAGGGCGGCGAACGCCTCGCGCTCGGCGGCCTCGGGTTCGACGTCGGCGTCGGCATGTTCGGCGTGCTCAACGTCGCGGCGACGCAGAGCCGTCTCGCCGGCGCGTCCGGCCGGCAGTACGCGTTCGGCTACAGCTATTCGTCGCAGCGCTTCAGCGTGGCGCTGCAACGGATTCAGCGCACCGACGGGTTTCGCGATCTGTCGGTCTACGACTTGCCTTCGGACGTCGCGTACCGGCTCGTGCGCAGCAGCATGCAGGCCACGGGCGCGCTCAATCTCGGCGCGATCGGCGGCACGCTCGGTGCCGGCTATTTCGACGTGCGCGGCGCCGACGGCGCGCGCACGCGGATCGCGAACCTGTCGTACACGCGTCCGATCTTGCGGCGCGCGACGCTCTACGCGTCGGTGAACAAGACGATCGGCGACCACGGCTTCGCCGCGCAAGTGCAACTGATCGTGCCGCTCGGCGACAAGGGCGTCGTGACGGGCTCGCTCGCGCGCGATCAGAACAACAGCGTCAGCGAGCGCGTGCAGTACAGCCGCAGCGTGCCGAGCGACGGCGGCTTCGGCTGGAACCTCGCGTACGCGGGGGGCGGTTCGCACTATCAGCAGGCGGACGCGACGTGGCGCAACCGCTACTTCCAGGTGCAGGGCGGCGCGTACGGCTACGGCGCGGGGCGCGGCTATGCGCGCTGGGGCGAGATGCAGGGCTCGGTCGTCGTGATGGACGGCGCGATGCTGCCCGCGAATCGCGTCGACGACGCGTTCGTGCTGATCGACACGCAAGGCCGCAAGGGCGTGCCCGTGCGCTACGAGAACCAGCTCGTCGGCAAGACGGACGGCGGCGGCCATCTGCTCGTGCCGTGGGCGCCGTCGTATTACGCGGGCAAGTACGAAATCGATCCGCTCGAGCTGCCGAGCAATGTGCGCGTGCCGGTCGTCGAGCAGCGCGTGGCCGTGCGCGACCGCGGCGGCGCGCTCGTCACGTTCCCGATCGAGAAGATCGTCTCCGCGCAAATCTCGCTCGTCGACGCCGCGGGCCGGCCGATCGGCATCGGCTCGCGCGTGCTGCACGAGGAAAGCGGCCAGACCGCGCTCGTCGGCTGGCAGGGCGAGACTTATTTCGAAGGCTTGTCCGCGGTCAATCATCTGCGCGTGACGACGCCGGACGGCCGCACGTGCCGAGCGACGTTCGATGCCGACGTCGACGCGGCTAGGATGAACCGCATCGGCCCGCTCGCGTGCGGCGAATAACGACAGGATTCATCGATGAAGCCATTCTGCCAATTCCTCGTGCGCGTCGCGGCGGCGCTCGCGCTCGGTCTTTTCGCGGCGATGCACGCGCACGCGACGTGCTCGGTCGTGAGCGCGGCCCCCGCGTCGTTCGGCACGGTCACGTCGTTCGTCGCCGCGAGCCAGCCGCAGTCGACGTCGACGACGAGCAGCGGCCTGTCGTGCTCGGGCGCGCTGCTCGGCCTGTTCGTGATCGGCGACCAGATCAACGCGACGATCACGTCGGCCAACGGCGGCAAGCTCGTCGGCCCGACGGGGGACGCGGTGCCGTACGCGGCGTTCGCCGACCAGAACTATTCGATCAAGCTCGACTACAGCACGACCTACAACTGGGCGAGCGGGCAGTTGCTGAACCTGCTCGGGATCTTCGGCGGCCCCGCGAAGACGCTGCCGCTGTATTTCCGCACGATCCAGGGCAGCAATGTCGCGGCGGGCACGTACGCCGACACGCTGACGATCGCGTGGAGCTGGGACTACTGCAGCGGGATCGGCATTCTCGGTCTCTGTCTCGGCCGCGACCGGGGCTCGGGCACGGCCGTCGTGCCGGTCACGCTCACCGTGACGAACGATTGCGTGATCGTCGCGCCCGACGTGAACTTCGGTTCCGCGCCGACGGTCGCGAGCTTCGCGCCGGTGACGGGCAGCGTGTCGCTCACCTGCACGAAGGGGATGGTCTACACGGTCGGCCTCACCAGTGGCGCGAATCCGCACGCGAGCGGGCGCCGGCAGATGGCGAACGGCGCGAACCGGCTGCAGTACGACATCTTCGGCTCGGGCGGCGGCGCGGTGTGGGGGCAGTCGACGAACCGCGCGGGCAGCGGCGCGGCGGCCGACGGCCGATCGGCGCAGCAGTTTCCGTACACCGCGCGGATCTACTCGGATCAGCAGACGCCCGCCGTCGGCACGTATACGGACAGTGTGGTGATCGACGTGCGCTATTAGCCGAAAATCGGCGTTTTCTGAAAATCGTTTCGGACATGCGAATCGAGTCGGACGGGGGGATATGGAGGTGAGCGGAAAAGCCGGAACAGTTTTTTTCGTTTTCGAACGAAGCGTAGATTTGACGATGTGCGAAGCCCGAAACGGCCAATTCGGGCGCGAGAATATCGCCCTGCGCATGCGTTGATCGCCGACTTTCGCGTGTCGGCCGTCCCATTTTCGTTCCGGGCCGGCCGCGGGCGGACGCCGCCGCTCTGCGCTGCGCGCCATCGAATCGAGGAATCGGAGAAAGCGCACGTGCGATGGGATAAACGACCCTACCCATAAATGGAACGGCGACAAGAAAAAGGAGGTGCGAGTTTTTTCCGGAAACGGAAGAGATGCGTATTCTGACGAGGTTCCATATGGGATAAAGGTATGAAAAGCGACGGCTTTTGCGGAGGCAAATTCTGTCGACGCATACTGGTGTGCATCTCCGCAGCAGCGCTCGCGTTCTTGACGCTGCCGCAGGCTTCCGCGCGGGTGCAGGACAGCATGCTGATCGCGGCGACGCCCTGCAAGTGGACGCATCTGTACCCGTTGCTTTGGGGAGGCAGCCACGTGCTCGTCGCGCTGCTGAGCTACGGATGGGCGCACCGCGATCTGAAGCGCCTGCAGGCGGCGCTGCGCGCGAGCCGGGGCTCGCTCGCGACCGCGAGCCACGAGCTGCGCGCGCCCGTCAACGGCATGCTCGCGCTCGTCGAGCTGCTGAAGAAGGGGCTGCTCGCGCCGGAGCAGCAGCGGCTGCTGAGTCTCGTGCAGGACTCGGGGCAGTCGCTCGCGCGCGTGCTGAACGACATTCTCGATCACGCGAGCATCGAGGCGGGGCAGTTCGCGATCGAGAAGACGCGCGTGGACGTGCGCGAGCTCGTCGACAGCGTGACCGCGATGCTCGCGGTGCAGGCGCAGCGCAAAGGCTTGCGAATCAGGCTATACGTCGACGCTGACGTGCCGGCCGCCGTGCTGACGGACGGCAATCGGCTGCGGCAGATTCTCGTCAACCTGATCGGCAACGGCATCAAGTACACGGAGCGCGGCAGCGTGTCGGTGCGCGTGCGCGCGGCGCACGAGGCCGACGGCTCGGTCGAGATCGTCGCGACGATCGTCGATACGGGAATCGGCATCGCCGCCGACGAGCTGCGGCGGCTCTTCACGCCGTTCGTGCGCGCGGCGCGCGGCGCGCGGCGCACGGAATCGGGAACGGGGCTCGGGCTTGCGATCGCGCGCAAGCTCGCGAGATTGCTGGGAGGAGACGTGACGCTGTCAAGCGAGGAAGGCAGGGGAACGACGGCGACGGCGCGCATCCGCTGCGCGGTCGCGGCGCGCGGCTACGCGCCGGATGCGCTCGCCGGGCGCGTGGTGTCGATCGACGTCGGCGATCCGGCGGCCGCGGCGACGCTCGCCGCCTACGCGCGCGCCGCGGGCGTGCGGCTCGCCGCGCGCGGCGCGACGGACGTCGACGCGGTGGTGTGCGACGAGGCGCGCGTCGACGCGGCGCGGCCGCAGATCGGCTGGGTCGGCGTGACCGACGCGGCGCAGCCCGCCGGCTGGCTCGACGACGGCACGCACGTGCGGCTGAGCAGCAACCCGCTCGGCTGGCGCGCGTTCACCGAGAGCCTGCGCGCCGCGCTCGACGCGCGGGATGCGGCGTGCGCACGCGCGGCGACGGGAAGCGAGCCGCGCGCGTACCGCGTGCTCGTCGTCGACGATCAGGAAATGAACCGCGTCGTGATCGGCTACCAGCTCGACGCGCTCGGCCATCGCGCGCGCCTCTGCGGCGGCGGCGAAGAAGCGTTGCGCGCGCTCGAGGCGGGCGCGTTCGACGTCGTGCTCACCGACTGCCGGATGCCGGGCATGGACGGCGTCGCGCTGACGGCGGCGATCCGCGCGCATCCGGATGCGCGCGTGCGCGCGACGCCCGTCGTCGGCGTGACGGCGCTCGTGTCGGACGCCGAATACGCGCGCTGCGTCGCGGCCGGCATGACGTTGTGCATCGGCAAGCCGACGACGCTCGACGCGCTCGAGCGCGCGCTCGTCGATGCGATCGAGCCCGCGCCCGCGCTGCGCTTCGATCCGTCGCGCATCGACGCGACGCGCCTGCTCGCGGGATTCGGCGCGTCGTCCGCGCACGGCGCGGCGCGCGACGCGATCCTGCTTGCGTGCCGCCGCGCGCTCGAGCGCGACCGGGATGCGCTGACGCGCCATTTGCGCGACGGCCTGTCCGAGCGCGAGCTGCGCGCGTGGTGCCACACGGCGCGCGGCACGTACGGCCTGTTCGGCCAGGCGCACGTCGATGCGCTGCTCGACGAATTCCACCATCTGCTCGCGGCGGGCGACGCCCGCGCGATCCGCGGCGCGGTCCGGGACACGCTCGCGATGGTGAACCATCTGCTGCGCTGCGTTGCGCATCCGGCGCAATCGCGCGATCGCGGCGATCCAAAAGGAGGAAGGTAAATGAGCGTTCAAGTGTTGATCGCGGACGACCATCCGCTCGTGCTGTTGGGCGTGCGTCACATGCTGGCGGACATGGCCGACGTGTCGATCGTCGGCGAGGCGCACGATCCGGCGGGGCTGCTCGCGCGGCTCGCGGCCACGCCGTGCGACATCGTCATCACCGATTTCGCGATGCCCGACCAGCCGGCCGCGGACGGCCTCGCGATGCTGACCGCGATCCGCGACGGCCATCCTTCGGTGCGCGTGATCGTTCTGACGATGCTCGACAACCCGGTGCTGATGCGCACGATGCGCCAGGCGGGCGCGCTCGCGGTGCTGAGCAAGCGGGGCGACCTCGACGAGCTGCCGCGCGCGCTCGCCGCCGTGTGCCAGGGGCGGACATTCGTCGGCACGCACGCGGGCGCGGCGAGCGGGCTCGCGATGCGCGCGACGGACGCGCCGCCGCAGCTGAGCCCGCGCGAGATCGAGGTCGTGCGCCTCTGCGCGACCGGCATGACGATGACCGACATCGCGCACCGCTATGGCCGCAGCATCAAGACGGTCAGCACGCACAAGCACAATGCGATGGGTAAGCTCGGGCTGAAGTCCGACGTCGATCTGTTCATGTACGCGTCGGAGAACGGGCTCGTGTGACGGGCGCGCAGGGACGCAGGCATCGCATCGCGCGATGCCGATGCCGGGGGCGCCGGGCCTGGCGCCGTGCGAAGAGGCGGCTGCCCGATTCGCGAATCAGTCGATCAGATTCGCCATCCGCACGTTCGGGTCGACGTGCGCGTCGTAATCGACGCCGTCGATCTCGAAGCCGAACAGACGCAGGAATTCGGTCTTGTAGCCGGCGAAATCGGCGAGCGTGTACAGATTGTCGTCCGTCACCTGGTCCCACAGCTCGAGCACGCGCGCCTGCACGGCGGGATCGAGCTCGCGCCCGTCGGCGCGCAGCCGGCCTTCGGCGTCGACATGCGGATGCGCGCCGTAGAGACTGTCGCGGAACAGGCCGTCGACCTGCTCGATGCAGCCTTCGTGCGTGCCGCGCGCCTTCATCACCTTGAAGAGCAGCGACAGGTACAGCGGCATCATCGGAATCGCGGAGCTCGCCTGCGTGACGACGGCCTTCAGCACCGACACGCGCGCGTCGCCGCCGCGCGAGGCGAGCTTGTCGCGGATCGCGAGCACGGTGCGGTCGAGGTCCTTCTTCGCCTCGCCGATCGAGCCGTTCCAGTAGATGTCGTGCGTGACCTTCTCGCCGAGATACGTGAACGCGGTCGTCTTCGCGCCGTCGGCGAGCACGCCCGCCGCGTCGAGCGCGTCGATCCACATCCGCCAGTCCTCGCCGCCCATCACGGCGACCGTGCCGGCGATCTCGTCGGGCGTCGCCGGCTGAAGCAGCGTTTCCTTGATCGCCTCGTTGTCCGTATCGATCCCGCGCAGCCGCACCGCGCGGCCGATCGGCTTGAGCGTCGACTGGAACGTCTCGCCCGTCTTCGGATGCGTCCTGCGCGGCGCGGCGACGCTGTAGACGACCAGGTCGACCTGGCCGAGATCGCGCCTGATCGCGTCGATCGTCTTTTGCTTGATCTCGTCGGAGAACGCGTCGCCGTTGATGCTCGCCGCATACAGGCCGCGCGCGGCCGCTTCTTCATGGAAGGCGGCGCTGTTGTACCAGCCCGCGGTGCCGGGCTTCGCGTCGCCCGGCGCACGCTCGAAGAACACGCCGAGCGTGGCGGCCGCCGATCCGAACGCGGCCGCGATGCGCGCGGCGAGCCCGTAGCCCGTCGACGCGCCGATCACGAGCACCTTCTTCGGCCCGTGCCCGATCGGGCCGCCGCGCTCGACGTAGGCGATCTGCTCGCGCACGCTCGCCGCACAGCCGGCCGGATGGGTGGTGACGCAGATGAAGCCGCGTACGCGCGGTTTGATGATCATGGCGGTCTCGCTTGGATGGCAGGGACGGTCGGAAAGGGAGCGTGCATTCTAAACGAGGCGCGCGGCGGGCCATGCGTTCGCGAGGGCGGACGGCGCGCGCGGCGGCGGCCGGAATGCGCGGCAGGCGGAGCGGATGGTGCGGGATCGGCGCCGGATCGGCGCGGATCGATGCAGATCGGCACCGGAGTGCCGCGGGAGTGCCGCACGCGATGAATCGGGCGGCGGACATCGCGGCGCGCGGCATCGCATGCGAGCGTCCCGTGCGCGCCCGGCCGCACGCGTGCGAATGCTTGCATCCGATCGGATGCGGCGCGCCGAGTGCGCCGCGCGCGGGCCGAAAAAAAGGGCGGCCGAAGCCGCCCAATGAAGCGATGTCGCGTCGTCGTGATCCGGTAGCGCGCTCAGTTGCCCGTCGACAGCGTGAGCGCGTTCGTCAGGTCGCCCATCGGCTTGAGGCCGTTCGCGACGAGCGCGTCGTCGCGCTGTTTGAGGCCCGCGAGCTTCGGCAGCGAGAAGCGGCGCGTGATGAAGCGCAGGATCGACGCGGTGTCGTATTGCGTATGGTCGACGAAGCCTTGCTTTGCGAACGGCGAGATGACGAACGCCGGAATGCGCGTGCCCGGGCCCCAGCGGTCGCCCTTCGGCGGCGCGACGTGATCCCAGAAGCCGCCGTTCTCGTCGTACGTGACGATCACGACCATGTTGTTCCACTGAGGGCTCTTCTGCAGGTGCGAGATCACGTCGGCGATGTGCTGGTCGCCCGACGCGACGTCGGTGTAGCCCGGGTGCTCGTTCAGGTTGCCCTGCGGCTTGTAGAACGTGACCTGCGGCAGCTTGCCCGCGTCGATCGCCTGGATGAGCGTGGTGCCGTTCGAGCCGGCGTCGAGCAGGTGCTGCGCGCGGCTCGCGCTGCCGGGCGCCTGGTTCGCGTAATAGTTGAACGGCTGGTGATGCGGCTGGAAGTTCGGCGAGGTCATGTTCGGCCCGTAGATCACGCCCGACGTGTTGCTTTGCGCGGCCTGCAGCGCCGCGCCCCACGCGCCGCCGTACCAGGCCCACGAGATGCCCGAGTTCGTCAGCAGGTCGCCGATGTTCTGCTGCGTCTGCGGCGGCAGCGTCGACGGGTTCGACGGATCGGCGAGGTTCGGATCGCCGCCCGACGCGGCCGCGTTGCCGCTCGGCTGATACGGCGGCTGCATCGTGTTGACCGCGTAGAAATCCGGCGTGAGGCCGCCCGATTTGACGAACTTCGGCGGGCCCGACAGCGCGGAAGCGGGCGAATTCGCGGCCGTCGTGAGCGTCACGCCGTCCGGGTTGACCACCGAGATCTGGCTCGCGGCCGGGCTCTTGTCGGCGTTCGGGTAATACGGCGCGCACGCGCAGATCAGGTACTGGTGATTCAGGAACGAGCCGCCGAACGCGCCCATGAAGAAGTTGTCGGCGAGCGTGTATTGCTGCGCGAGCTTCCAGAGCGGCAGCTTCGACGGATCGGCCGTGTAGTGGCCCATCACGAGGCCGCCCGCGTCGGACCACGCGGCGTACTTGTCGTTCTTGCCGCCGTCGATCTGCATCTGGTTCTCGTAGAAGCGGTGAACGAGGTCGCGCGTCGTCACGCTCATCGGCGTGTTGAAGCCGTTCGGATCGTCGATGGCGAACGGCGCGTTCGGCAGGTTCGCCGTCATCGCCTCCGTCACCGCGGGCGACACGCCCGCCGCCGTCAGGCCGTTCCAGATCTTCGGCAGCGTCGCGAGCGGCGTGCCGTCGCGGTCGGCCTGCTGCGCGCTCGCGGCCGTCGCGTTCTGCAGGCCGTTCGCGCCGGGGAAGTTGCCGTACAGGTTGTCGAAGCTGCGGTTTTCCGCATAGATCACGACGACGTTCTTCACTGCCGACAGGCCGGGCGACGTGACGTCGTCCCCGCCGCACGCGGTGAGGCCGAAGGCGGCCGCCAGCGCGATCGGCGTCACGCGAATCCAATGCTTGTTCATTCGTTATCTCTCTTGTCGCACGAGGGGTGTGGGTATCGAGGGGCCGGCCGGCGCGCGTCGCGCGAAGCGGCGTGCGGCATGAATGTGCTTTGACAGCCGGCTGCGCGGATTGTGTAAGGAGCGTTTGACAGCAACATGTTGTAATGCTTTCGTTCAGCTGTCGATTTACCGTCATCGATTTGTCATTCTCGTGACATACGCTCGCGCCTTTCCCACTCGACACCGCCGAATCGATGATGCGCCGCCCGCTGCGACACGCCACCCGGAATCGTTCGACCTTCGCCGCGCTGCGCACGCTCGCGGCGGCGACCGCGCTCGCGGCAAGCGTCGCCGCCTGCGATGCGAACGGCCCCGCCGAGACGCGCGCTTCGGCGCCCGCTGCGGTATCCGCTTCGGCGCCCGCCGCGCAGGCGGGTGCGCCCGCCGTCGTCGAGCGCCGGCCGCAGACGCGCGCGCAGGTGTACGAAGCTGTGAAGCAGATGACGGCGCTCGGCCGGCAGCTGTTCTTCGATCCGTCGCTGTCGGGCAGCGGCAAGCTCGCGTGCGCGTCGTGTCACAGCCCGCAGCACGCGTTCGGGCCGCCGAACGCGCTGCCCGCGCAATTCGGCGGCGACGATCTGCGCCAGCAGGGCTTTCGCGCGGTGCCGACGCTCAAGTACCTGCAGAAGGTGCCCGCGTTCAGCGAGCACTATCACGAGTCGGACGACGAGGGCGACGAGAGCGTCGACGCCGGTCCGACGGGCGGCCTCACGTGGGACGGCCGCGTCGACAGCGGCGCGGAGCAGGCGCGCGTGCCGCTCACGTCGCCGTTCGAGATGAACGGCACGCCCGCGAAGGTCGCGCGCGCGGTGCGGGCCGCGCCGTACGCGGACGCGTTTCGCCGCGCGTTCGGCTCGCGCGTGCTCGACGACGACCGCGCGACGTTCGACGCGGTGCTGCAGGCGCTCGGCACGTTCGAGCAGACGCCCGACGTGTTCTATCCGTACACGAGCAAGTACGACGCCTATCTGGCGGGCCGCGCGCAGCTCACGAGCGCCGAGCTGCACGGGCTGCAGGTCTTCAACGACGAGAAGAAGGGCAACTGCGCGAGCTGCCACGTGAGCCGGCGCGGACTCGACGGCACGCCGCCGCAGTTCAGCGATTTCGGCCTGATCGCGCTCGGCGTGCCGCGCAATCGCGAGCTCGCCGTGAACCGGAATCCGGCGTTCCACGATCTCGGCGCATGCGGGCCCGAACGCCGGGACCTGAAGGGGCGCGACGAGTTCTGCGGGCTGTTCCGCACGCCGACGCTGCGCAACGTCGCGCTGAAGAAGACGTTCTTCCACAACGGCATCTATCACTCGCTCGAGGACGTGATGCGCTTCTACGCGCAACGCGACACGCATCCCGAGAAGTTCTATCCGGTGAAGAACGGCGTCGTCCAGAAGTTCGACGACTTGCCCAAGCGCTACTGGAAGAACCTGAACGACGAGCCGCCGTTCGACCGCAAGCGCGGCGATCCGCCCGCGATGACCGACGCGGAGATCAAGGACGTGATCGCGTTCCTCGGCACGCTCACCGACGGCTACGACGCGCAAGCGAAGCCGGCGCTCGGCAATCGCTGAGACGCGCGCAACGGGCGGGCTGCGCGACGCCACCGCCCGGCGTCACTCGCGCAGCGCGTCTTCGACGCACGCGGCGCGCGCCGCCGCATGATTCTCGTGCGTCGTATCCGTAAGGCAATCCACATACGACGCGACGTAACGCTCGAACATTTCGCGCGCTTCATCGGGCGGCGCGCCGACCATCTGCGCGACGAGCGCGCGCGAGCCCACTTCGAAGTGCTGATAGTCGATCGGGTCGTCCCAATAGCCGCCCCAGCGCAGGAAGCCGTTGTTCGCGAACACGTCGACGGCGCGCTCGGCCATGCCGGGCCTCGGCGGCTTGCCGGGCCGTTCGTCGAGCCGGTTCATCGACGCCTTCGCGGCGGACTCGGGCAGCACGCGCGCGCCGCCGTCGCCGCCGAACGACACGTACGGGTTGCGCAAAGGATTGACGTCGATCGCGACGCCGTACGCGTGCATCGACCACTCGTCGCTGCCCGTTTTGGGCCGCGAGTTGAACGCCGACGTGTTGTCGTCGTTCATCGACGCGACGTCGTTGCCGCGATAGCGCTCGATCGGCACGGCCTTGTTCAGCGGGAAGCGCATCCGGCGGAGCGTGTCGAAGATCGTCTGCACGCGCTCGGCAACCGCATCGAGCACGACGACTTCGCCTTTTTGTGTTTGGCCGTCGAAATTCACGTAATCGAACGACACGTTTCTCAATCGTCCGCATTGAACCGGCGAACGATCGCTCATTACGCGTTCGGCATGCATATTCGCGCATTGCGCGGCCGTGATTCGGTTGATATCGGCAATCGCATTGGTCGTGCCGAAAACCGAAAGCAGCGTGAAAAGGGCCGTGCTATGCTGCGCGCACTGCCGAATCGGCGCGAATGTTCGCGGCAGAAGTCGCATGTCGATCACTGATTTGACGAATTCGATGCATGCGAATTCAGAGTGAATGGATATGCATGAAGTTCCGGAGTACCGATGAACCGAAAGCCGAAGGGAATTCCGGATCACGAATCAAATGACGTAAATGCCGCGAATGCGCGCGGCAAGGACTCGGTGAAAATGCGCAAGAAAAGCTTGGTTCATTTCCCCGTCGCGCTGGCGGTGACGGCGGCGCTCGGCGCCTGCTCGTCGGGCGACGACGACGCGACGATCGAATCACGCGCGGACGCGATCGTCGAGCGCATGTCGACCCGGCAGAAGGTCGGCCAGAAGATCATGATGGCGTTCCGGTACTGGTGCCCGGACGGGCAGCCGGCCTGCACGAGCGGCATGACCGAATTCCCCGACGCCGCGCGCGACGCGTTGCGTGAGAACGGCATCGGCGGCGTGATCCTGTTCTCGAACAACCTGACGGGCATCGAGCAGACGCGCCGGCTGATCGACGGAATCCGCGCGGCGCCCGCGGCCGACAGCCCGGTCGGCCTGATGGTCGGCATCGACGAGGAGGGCGGCAACGTGTTCCGCCTGCCGCGCGTGGAGGCGACGGCGTTCGCCGGCAACATGGCGCTCGGCGCGGCCTACGAGGCGACGAAGGACGACCGGCTCGCATACGACATGGGCCGCGTGCTCGCGGCGGAGATCGCGGCGGTCGGCTTCAACGTGAACTTCGCGCCGGATGTCGACGTGAACAGCAATCCGCTCAACCCCGTCATCAACGTGCGCTCGTTCGGCGACGATCCGGCGACGATCGGCCTGCTCGGCCGGCGCATGGTGCAGGGAATGAAGAGCGAGCGCGTGATCGGCACGTTCAAGCATTTCCCGGGGCACGGCGACACGGACACCGATTCGCACTACGGGCTGCCCGTCGTGATCAAGTCGCGCGCCGACGCGTACGCGATCGATCTCGCGCCGTACCGGCAGGCGATCGACTCGGGCGAGGCGCCCGACATGATCATGACCGCGCACATCCAGTATCCGTCGCTCGACGACACGCGCGTCGCGACGCGCACGGGCGAGCAGATGATCGCGCCCGCGACGATGTCGCGACGCATCCAGCACGACATCCTGCGCGGCGAATTCGGCTATCAGGGCGTGACGATCACCGACGCGCTCGACATGAAGGGCATCGCCGATTTCTTCGACGAGGACGATGCGGTCGTCAAGGTGTTCCAGGCGGACGTCGACATCGCGCTGATGCCCGTCGAGTTTCGCACCGCGGCCGACGCCGGCCGGCTGACGGCGCTGGTCGATCGCGTCGCGGCAGCCGTCGATGCGGGCCGGATCGACCGCGCCGAATTCGATCGCTCGGTGCGCCGGATCGTGCTGACCAAGCTGCGCAACGGCATCGTCGCGGCGGACCGCGGCAGGCCGATCGACGAACTGGCGTCGATCGGCGGGCCCGCGCATCGCGCGGTCGAGCGCGACATCGCGCGCAAGTCGATCACGCTGCTGCGCAACGAGAACGGCACGCTGCCGCTGCAGGCGCAGGGCCGGCGCATCTTCATCCTGACGCCGTGGGGCGAGCAGGCGGAGGCGATGCGGCGCCGTTTCGCCGAGCTCGGCCATCCGCTCGTGACGGGCGCGAAGCTGAGCGCGATCACGTGGCCCGAGCAGCAGCAGGCGATCGACGCGGCGGATGTCGTGATCGTCGGCACGCTGTCGACGGGCGTCACGCCCGTCGAGCACAACGGCGATCCGAGCGCGCGCATCGTGCCGCCCGCGCCCGCGCTGATGCGGCAGACGGCGCCCGCGAACGGCGAGGAGGCGGGCTCGGTGATCTTCGATCACGTCGACGCGGGCGCGGGGGCGGGCGCGGATGTCCGCGCCCGCCGCAGCGTGCTCGCCGTCGCGGTGCCGAACGAGGCGCAGCAGATGCGCGACGTGATGGATTACGCGAAGGCGCGGCGCAAGACCGTGATTCACGTGACGATGCGTGCGCCGTACGACGTGATCAGCTATGACGACGTCGCGGACGCGACGCTCGCGACGTACGCGTACTACGGCTACGAAGGCGGGCTGCGCGGCCCGTCGCTGTTCGCCGCCGTCGACGCGATGCTGGGCGTCGAGCGGCCGGTCGGCAAGCTGCCGGTCGCGGTGCATGCGCTGAACGCGGACGGATCGACGGGGCCGCTGCGCTATTCGCGCGGCTTCGGCTTGCAGTACTGAGGAGCCGAGCGCCGGCCGCGACGCGGCGCTGCGGCGATGCGCGCGGCTGGCGGCGCGGCCGATCGCCGCGCGCCGCCCGAAGCGGTTTCGCCGTCGATTTTCTGAGGCGCGGCCCACGCGAGGCCGCGTCGTGCTGCCGGATCGGTTTCAAATACCGTTCGTTGCAGTTATCCTTGAGCGCTCTTGCGGCGCGCGGCCGAAGCCGCGCGCCGGACGTTCGATCGCTTCCAAAGGAGAACAACATGACGATGCGAGCCCGTGTTTCGATCCTGTCGCGCGCGCTGGCGGGCGCCGCGTGCGCGGCGGCCGCGCTTGCCGCGCACGCGCAGAACAACCTGAACTTCCTGAACGACACGCCGATCAGCTATTTCAGCAAGGCGGACACCGCGTCGCTCGCGAAGGCCGTGCAGAAGGTTCGCGACGAAGGCAAGGACGGCGAAACCGTCGACTGGATGAACGAAGGCCGCGGCACGAAGCTCGCGGCGAAGCTGACGCCGAGCACGACCGAGCAGGAAGGCCGCACGTGCCGCGAGATCAAGACGGAAATCGAGGCGAAGGGGCAGTCGATGACGCTGCGGCCGCTCTATTGCAAGACCGAGGCCGGCAAGTGGCAGTTGCAGAGGCGCTGACGCGGGCCTGACGCGCGGATGAGCGCGATGAAGCCGCGCGGCCGGCCGCGCACGGTGTCCTGCGGGGTCGTGCTGCTCGATTTCGCCGGCCGCGTGCTGCTCGCGCACGCGACCGACACGGCGCACTGGGACATCCCGAAGGGCCAGGGCGAGCCGGGCGAGACCGCGCAGCAGGCGGCGCTGCGCGAGCTGGTCGAGGAGACGGGCATCGTGCTCGATCCCGCGCGCCTGACCGATCTCGGCTTGTTCGCTTACCGGCACGACAAGGATCTGCACCTGTTCGCCGCGCGAGCCGCCGCGCACGAGACGGACCTGTCGCGTTGCACGTGCACGTCGATGTTCCCGAGCCGCCGCGACGGGACGATGATTCCGGAGATGGACGCGTTTCGCTGGACCGAGCCGGGCGAAGTGGAGGCGTACGCGAGCCGCAGCCTCGCGCGGCTTTTCGCGACGACGCTGTCGCTCGCGCAATTGCATCGGACGCTGCCGGGGTAAGCGCCGCGCGTGCGCGACGGCCTTGCCGCCCGTCGCCGATGACGAACGTTGCATGATGACAAGCCTCGGCGCGCGATCCCCCGCGTGCGACGCCCGGCGTGCGACGCCCGGCCGATTCGTCCGCGCGAGGTTCGGTGTCACGCGCGCCTGCGCGCCGGACGCCGCACGCGCCGCGGCAATCCGGACCGGTCGGCGGGCCGAAAGCCGACTCGGCTGCCATCCCGGCTCGGACATCAAACGAAAATGCCCGGCCTGAGCCGGGCATTTCATTTTTTGCGCGGCGCGAGTAACGGAGCGCGCCGAAGCGGCCGTCAGGCCGGCTTGCCCCAGCTGTCGCGCAGGCCGACGATCCGGTTGAACACCGGCTGGCCGGGTTTCGAATCGACACGGTCCGCGACGAAGTAGCCGTGGCGCTCGAACTGATAGCGCGCCTCCGGCGTCGCGTCGCGCGCGCCGGGCTCGAGGTAGGCCTGGACGACCTTCTTCGAATCCGGATTCAGCGCCTCGAGGAAGTTGCGGCCGCCCGCGTCCGGGTGCGGCTCCTTGAACAGGCGATCGTAGATCCGCACTTCGGCCGGGCACGCGTGCGGCGCGCTCACCCAGTGGATGTTGCCCTTCACCTTGTAGTTGTTCGCGCCTTCGGTGCCCGACTTGCTGTCCGGATAGTAGTTGCAGTGCACGGCGATCACGTTGCCGTTTTCGTCCTTGTCGGCGCCCGTGCATTCGATCACGTAGCCGTAGCGCAGCCGCACCTTGTTGCCCGGGAACAGTCGGAAATAGCCCTTCGGCGGGCTCTCGTTGAAGTCCTCGCGCTCGATCCACAGCTCGCGCGAGATCGGGAACGTGCGCTGCCCGCGCTCCGGATGGTGCGGGTGCACGGGCGCCGTGCATTCCTCGGTCTGGCCTTCCGGATAGTTGTCGATGACGAGCTTGAGCGGATCAAGCACGGCGACCGTGCGCGGCGCCTTGTCGTCGAGGTCGTCGCGCAGCGCGCCTTCGAACACGCTCATGTCGATCCACGAATCGACCTTCGTCACGCCGATCCGCTCGCAGAAGAGCTGGATGCTCTGCGGCGTGAAGCCGCGGCGGCGCACGCCGACGATGGTCGGCATCCGCGGGTCGTCCCAGCCGTCGACGTGGCCTTCCGTCACGAGCTGCAGCAGCTTGCGCTTGCTCGTGATCGCGTACGTGAGATTCAGGCGCGAGAACTCGATTTGCTGCGGCAGCGGCCGCGCGAACACGCCGGCGTCGGCGAGCTCGTTGAGCACCCAGTCGTAGAGCGGGCGGTGATCCTCGAATTCGAGCGTGCAGAGCGAGTGCGTGATGTTCTCGATCGCGTCCGAGATGCAGTGCGTGTAGTCGTACATCGGGTACACGCACCACGCGTCGCCCGTGCGGTAGTGGTGCGCGTAGCGGATGCGATAGATCACCGGGTCGCGCATGTTCATGTTCGGCGAACCCATGTCGATCTTCGCGCGCAGCACGTGCTCGCCTTCCTTGAACTCGCCCGCCTTCATCCGGCGGAACAGGTCGAGGTTCTCCTCGGGCGAGCGGTCGCGGAACGGCGACGGCGTGCCCGGCTCGGTCAGCGAGCCGCGGTTCGTGCGCATCTCGTCGGCGCTCTGGCTGTCGACGTACGCCTTGCCGCGCTGGATCAGCAGCTCGGCGAATTCGTAGAGCTTGTCGTAATAGTCGCTCGCGAAGTACTGGTGGTCGACGCCGTCTTTCTGCCAGTCGAAGCCGAGCCAGCGCACCGCGTCGATGATCGAATTCACGTATTCGACGCTTTCCTTTTCCGGATTCGTGTCGTCGAAGCGCAGGTGGCACACGCCGCCGTAGTCGCGGGCGACGCCGAAGTTCAGGCAGATGCTCTTTGCATGGCCGATGTGCAGATACCCGTTCGGCTCGGGCGGGAAGCGCGTTTCGACGCGGCCGCTCCATTTGCTCGCGCGGTTGTCGTCGTCGATGATGTTGCGGATGAAATTGGAAGGCGCGGTGGCGTCGTTGCGTTCGGTGCTCATGCGGAACAGGGAAGAAAAAGGGGGAGGGCGCGTGCCGCGCCGCTCGAATTCGTCAATTCTACCTGACGGACGAGCGTCCTGAGGAGCGGCGCACCTTGCGGCGGGCGGCGCGGCGCGTTTTTCCGGCATTTGTGCGGCATGTGTTGCCGCTGTAACGGGAGGTAAATCGCCTTGCTGGCCGGATCGCGCTTTTTTAAGATGCGCTCACACAGGTTTCATGCCGCCGCGCCGTGCCTTGCGCGGCAACGTTTCGAAGGCAGCATCATGATGAAGAAAACCAGCTTTCTCGTTCGCGCCACCGTCATCGCCGTGGCGCTCGCCAGCTTGAGCGCGTGCGCGATGAACCGCACGCAGCGCAACGCCGGCATCGGCGCGGCCGCGGGCGGCGCGCTCGGCTACCTGATCACGGGCGCCCCGATCGGCACCGTCGCGGGCGCGGCGGCGGGCGGCCTCGTCGGCGCGGGCGTGCGCTAAAGGGCGCAGAAGGGCATTAAAGGGCATTCGACGCGGCGGCCGAGCGGTGGACGGGGCCGCCACGGCGCTCCTGGCGAGCAGGTGGCGCGGGCGAATGCCGGGGGCGGTGCCGGATCGTAGATCCGGGGCGTCGAATTAGCCGGTTTCGCGCCCTTCGTCAGCTTCGTTGCACGAATGCATGTGTCAGCCCGTCGCAAGCCGGACAGCAGGGCGCGCCATAGGCGCGCCCGTTTTGTTGGCGGGCACGATTTCGTCGGGTTTTGGGGCCCTTCGACGAGGGCTCGCGATTGGCATCTTCGCCGGCTGGTTTGTTCGGGGGCACCGTTTCGGGTGTCGGCGGCCGAAGCGACGCGCTCGTGTTCGCGGTTTTTCGGTCGACGTCGGGCGTTGATCATTCCTGTCGCTATCCCGCTTTCCCGCTATCCCGCTTTCCTGTTCTCCTGCTCTTCACGCTATCCCCGCTATCCCCGCTATCCCCGCTATCCCCGCTATCCTCGCGATCCTCGCGATCCTCGCGATCCCCGCGATCCCCGCGATCCCCGCGATTCCTGCGATTCCCGTATTGCGGCTTTGCGATTCTTCGACCTTCGTACGACGGCGTTCGTGCACTGCGTCCAGCATTCGGCATGCGGCGCTGCGCGTTCGGCCTGCGGCGTCTCGGTCGCGGTCGCTGCCGGCTCAGCCGTTCGGATAGGCGGCCGCGATCAGGTTCGCGCGCAGCGTCGCGAACTGCGCGTACATGTCGTGCACGAGGTACAGGTCGCGGCGGCGCGTCCAAGCCTGGCCGGACTGCGGTTCGTACAGCGTCGGCAGCGGGACTTCCGCGACCGCGGCCGCGGCCATTCCGCGCGCCCGCGAAGTCTGGATGCAGCGCTTCGCATGATCGCGATGGCCGACGACCGCGACGCCGCCCATCGCCGCACCGCCGCCTTCCAGCGCGACGATCGCGGCCGCGACGCCGTCGGTGCTCAGGTACGTGATCGAGCCGTCCGCCGCGACGACGGGCTCGATCGAATGGACGTCGGCCATCTGGTATTTCGACGCGAGAAAGCGCGCGATCTCCCACTGCGCGTAGACCTTGACGGATTTCAACCGGCGGATCGCGTAGACCGCGTCCGCGAGCGCCTCGTTGACAGGGCCCGGATCGGGCAGCGCGGTCTGGTTCGCGCCGTTCGTCGGCGTGTTGCCGCTCGCCGCGTTCGCGCGGTTGCCGAAGCCGTAAGCGACGATGCGATCGATCCGCGCGGCGGCGATCGTCGGCAGATCCCACGTGAAGCCGACGTCGATGTCCGGGTGCGCTTGCCGGGTGCCGCGTGCGGTGAACGGGGCGGGCCGCGCGTCGAGATCCCGGGTTGCGGCACGCGGATATTTCGGGCTTTCGAGGGGGGGCAAGTTCCGGCGCGCGAAATGCGGAGTTCGAAGCTCGGGCTCGGGGCTCAACGCTCAACGCTCAACGCTCAACGCTCAACGCTCAACGCTCAACGCTCAACGCTCAACGCTCAACGCTCAACGCTCAACGCAAAAGTTCAACCGTCGATGCTCAACGTCCGAAGCCGAAGCCCGAAGCCTTGAAGCTATAGAAGTTCGCGAGTTTGAATCGGCAAACCGGCAAACCGGCAAACCGGCAAACCGGCAAACCGGCAAACCGGCAAACCGGCAAACCGGCAAACCGGCAAACCGGCGAAACGGCGAGCGGGCGACGGGGCGAAGAACCAACACTCGAGAGAAAGAACGCGGGCGCACAATCGAAGCCGCGCGCCCGCCCGCCATCGCACCCATGCGCCGCGCTCACACGACGCGCTTGTCCCTGAGCGCCGCGATCGCCGCGTCGCCGTAGCCGAGCATGTCGCGCAACACCGCGTCCGTGTGCTCGCCGAGGAGAGGCGGCGCGCTGCGCGCGTCGGGCGGCGTCTCGCTCATCCGGATCGGGTTGCGCACGAGCTTCACGGTCGCGCCGCTCGGATGAGGCAGCTCGACCTGCATGCCGCGCGCGCGCACTTGCTCGTCGTCGAACACTTCATCGAGATCGTTGATCGGCCCGCACGGCACGCCGAGCGCCTCGAGCGCGTCGAGCCATTCGCGTTTCGTGCGCGTCTTCGTCATCTCCGCGATGATCGGCACGAGCGTGTCGCGATGGCGCACGCGCGCCGGGTTCGTCGCGAAGCGCTCGTCGTCGGCGAGCGCCGCGCGGCCGCCCGCCTCGACGAACTTGCGGAACTGCCCGTCGTTGCCGACCGCGACGATGATCCAGCCGTCGCTCGTCTCGAACGTCTGGTAAGGCACGATGTTCGGATGCGCGTTGCCCCAGCGCACGGGCGGCTTGCCGCTCGCGAGGAAGTTCGTGTTCATGTTCGCGAGGAGCGCGACCTGCACGTCGAGGAGCGCCATGTCGATGTGCTGGCCGCAGCCCGTGCGGTCGCGGTGCGCGAGCGCGGCGAGGATCGCGATCGTCGAGTAGAGGCCCGTCGCGAGATCGGCGATCGCGACGCCCGCCTTCTGCGGGCCGCCGCCCGGCAGGCCGTCGCGCTCGCCCGTGATGCTCATGAAGCCGCCCATTCCCTGGATGATGAAGTCGTAGCCCGCGCGATGCGCATACGGGCCCGTCTGGCCGAAGCCCGTCACCGAGCAGTAGACGAGATCGGGCTTCACGGCTTTCAGCGATTCGAAGTCGAGCCCGTATTTCGCGAGCTGGCCGACCTTGTAGTTCTCGAGCACGACGTCGCATTGCGCTGCGAGCTCGCGGACGATCCGCTGGCCCTCCGGCGTCGCGATGTCGACCGTCACCGAGCGCTTGTTGCGGTTCGCGGCGAGGTAGTACGCGGCTTCGCGGGTGTCGGCGCCGTCGGGCGTTTTCAGGTACGGCGGGCCCCAGTGCCGGGTGTCGTCGCCGCTCTCCGGGCGCTCGACCTTGATCACGTCGGCGCCGAGATCGGCAAGCGTCTGCGCGCACCACGGGCCCGCGAGCACGCGGCTCAGGTCCAGGACGCGGATATGGCTGAGGGCTCCCATCTTCGTTCAGTCTCCTCTGTTGGTGGTGCTATCGATCGGCGCGCGGCCCAGGGGCGTCGCGCCGATCGGGGCGCGGCCACGCGGGCGCGTGTCCGGTTGGTCGTCTCCCGCCGCATCTTAAAGCGATTCGGGTGCGGCTGTCGCGAAGGCGGGCGGCGCGAGGGCGGTGACGCGAGGGCGGCGGGGCCGGATGCAGGCGCGCGCCGCCGCCGCGAGCGCCCGCGGCGCGGTTGTGACCGCTCGCCGCGTGGCGCTGCTTCGGCGGAGCGGATTGGGGGCGAGGTTCCGGCGCGGCTTGGGTGCGGTCTCGATGCGGCCCCGATGCGGCTTCGATGCGCTCGGTCGAAAGCCGACGAGATGCCGATGTGAACGTGTTGCGACGTCGAGCGAGAGCCGACGGGGCGCTCGAGCACGGCGCTCGAGCGCTCGGCAACGGCTTCGAACGGTGCAATGGCCTGCTCACGGCCGGGAAGCCGGCAACGGCCTCGAAAAATGGCTCCGAATGGCTCCGAACGGTCGGTAATGGCGCGGCGGCCGGGCGTCTTTCGGGGGTGGCCGCGGCATGATTGTCGGCGTGTCGGGCGTATCGTCCACATTGGGTTCGACGCGTCGCCATGCGGCCGTCGCGGCGCGCTCGTATCGCGCGCGATCGTTCGGCTCGACCGGACTCGCCGGTTCTGGTCCCGGTCACGGCCGAGTTCAGCTCGCCGCGGCTCGACTCGGCCTGGCCGATTGGCCCAACCCGCCGCCCCAAACCCGTCGCCCCAAACCCGTCGTTCGAGCTCGGCCGCGTGTTTCCGGCGTGGATTTCGCGTGCTTTGCCGGCCGTCCTCGACTAGCGCGTCGGACGTTTCCGGACCGCGACGATCTTACGCCGAGTCGGCCGCGTCGCCCGCTGCCGGCCCTCGACGCCGTCCACGGAACGTTCGCCCAACGCCCGCCCCAACGCCCACCCCAACGCCCACCCCAACGCCCACGGGCCGCGAGCGGGGATCTATCCCGTATAATTGATCGTTTCAGAATCCAGCCGCCGTCCGCCGAGTCGAAGCGGCCGGCGCTCAACCCAGTTTTGGCCTGACCCCGTCCCCGCACGCTATGAACGCCGCCGAAATCCGCGAGAAATTCCTCAAGTTCTTCGAATCGAAGGGCCACACGATCGTCCGCTCGTCGAGCCTCGTCCCGGGCAACGACCCCACGCTGCTCTTCACCAATTCGGGGATGGTGCAATTCAAGGACGTGTTCCTCGGCGCCGAGACGCGCCCGTACTCCCGCGCGACCACCTCGCAGCGCAGCGTGCGCGCGGGCGGCAAGCACAACGACCTCGAGAACGTCGGCTACACCGCGCGCCACCACACGTTCTTCGAGATGCTCGGCAACTTCTCGTTCGGCGACTACTTCAAGCGCGATGCGATCCATTACGCGTGGGAACTGCTGACGACCGTCTACGCGCTGCCCGCCGACAAGCTCTGGGTCACCGTCTACCACGACGACGACGAGGCGTACGACATCTGGGCGAAGGAAGTCGGCGTGCCGGCCGAGCGGATCATCCGCATCGGCGACAACAAGGGCGCGCGCTACGCGTCGGACAATTTCTGGCAGATGGGCGACACGGGCCCGTGCGGCCCGTGCTCGGAAATCTTCTACGACCACGGCCCGGACGTGTGGGGCGGCCCGCCGGGGTCCCCCGAGGAAGACGGCGACCGCTACATCGAGATCTGGAACCTCGTGTTCATGCAGTTCAACCGCGACGCGCAGGGCAACATGACGCGCCTGCCGAAGCCGTGCGTCGACACCGGCATGGGCCTCGAGCGGATCGCGGCCGTGCTGCAGCACGTGCACAGCAACTACGAGATCGACCTGTTCCAGAACCTGATCAAGGCGTCGGCGCGCGAAACGGGCGTGGCCGACCTCGCGAACAATTCGCTGAAGGTGATCGCCGATCACATCCGCGCGTGCTCGTTCCTGATCGTCGACGGCGTGATCCCCGGCAACGAAGGCCGCGGCTACGTGCTGCGCCGGATCGTGCGCCGCGCGATTCGCCACGGCTACAAGCTCGGCCGCAAGGGGGCGTTCTTCCACAAGCTCGTGGCGGATCTCGTCGCCGAGATGGGCGTGGCCTATCCGGAGCTGAAGGAAGCCGAGCAGCGCGTGACCGACGTGCTGCGCCAGGAGGAAGAGCGCTTCTTCGAGACGATCGAGCACGGGATGTCGATTCTCGACGCCGCGCTCGGCGAGCTCGACGCCGCGGGTGGCAAGACGCTCGACGGCGAACTCGCGTTCAAGCTGCACGACACGTACGGCTTCCCGCTCGATCTGACGGCCGACGTGTGCCGCGAGCGCGGCGTGACGGTCGACGAACCTGCGTTCGACGACGCGATGGCGCGCCAGCGCGAGCAGGCGCGCGCGGCGGGCAAGTTCAAGGCGGCGCAGGGCCTCGACTACTCGGGCGCGAAGACGGCCTTCCACGGCTACGAGGAAATCGCGTTCGACGACGCGAAAGTCGTCGCGCTGTACGTCGACGGCGCGTCGGTCGACGCCGTGAAGGCGGGCGAGAGCGCGGTCGTCGTGCTCGACCACACGCCGTTCTACGCGGAATCGGGCGGCCAGGTCGGCGATCAGGGCGTGCTCGCGAACGCGGCCACGCGCTTCGCGGTCGCCGACACGCTGAAGGTCCAGGCCGACGTGATCGGCCACCACGGCACGCTCGAGCAGGGCACGCTGAAGATCGGCGACGTCGTTCGCGCGGAGATCGACGCCGAGCGCCGCGCGCGCACCGCGCGCAATCACTCGGCGACCCACCTGATGCACAAGGCGCTGCGCGACGTGCTCGGCTCGCACGTGCAGCAGAAGGGCTCGCTCGTCGACGCGGACAAGACCCGCTTCGACTTCGCGCACAACGCGCCGCTGACCGACGACGAAATCCGCCGCGTCGAGGCCATCGTCAACGAGCAGGTGCTCGCGAACGCGCCCGGCATCGTGCGCGTGATGCCGTACGACGACGCGGTGAAGGGCGGCGCGATGGCGCTCTTCGGCGAGAAGTACGGCGACGAAGTGCGCGTGCTCGATCTCGGTTTCTCGCGCGAGCTCTGCGGCGGCACGCACGTGCATCGCACGGGCGACATCGGCCTCTTCAAGATCGTCGCGGAAGGCGGCGTCGCGGCGGGCATTCGGCGCGTCGAGGCGATCACGGGCGACAACGCGGTGCGCTACGTGCAGGCGCTCGACGCGCGCGTGAACGCGGCGGCGGCGGCGCTGAAGGCGCAGCCGTCCGAGCTGATCCAGCGGATCGGCCAGGTGCAGGATCAGGTGAAATCGCTCGAGAAGGAACTCGCCGCGCTGAAGTCGAAGCTCGCGTCGAGCCAGGGCGACGAGCTCGCGCAGCAGGCGGTCGAAATCGGCGGCGTGCACGTGCTCGCCGCGACGCTCGACGGCGCCGACGCGAAGACGCTGCGCGAGACCGTCGACAAGCTGAAGGACAAGCTGAAGAGCGCGGCGATCGTGCTCGCGGCCGTCGACGGCGGCAAGGTGAGCCTGATCGCGGGCGTCACGGCGGACGCGAGCAAGAAGGTGAAGGCGGGCGAGCTCGTCAACTTCGTCGCGCAGCAAGTGGGCGGCAAGGGCGGCGGCCGGCCGGACATGGCGCAGGCGGGCGGCACCGAGCCGGCGAATCTGCCGGCGGCGCTCGCGGGCGTCAAGGGCTGGGTCGAAGCGCGGCTGTGACGCGGCCGGGCGGCGCGACGAGATTCGGCGCGCCGTTCTCGTCGCAACGGCGGCCGCACGGCGGCGGCGGGTGACGCGATTTCGGGGGCGTATCGGCGCGGTGCGCGGTGCGCCCGCGCGGCGGAACGCGGGCTTGGACGATGAGCTTGCGGCGATGCCGGCGCGCTTCGCTTCTTCGACTTCCGCGAGCGTCGCGGCAAAAATCGGATGATCGAACGACCGAAACGGTCCAATCGGCTTGCGCCGGCTGGGCCGTTTTGCTTTCGGGTTCGATGACGGGCGCGGCGGTGCGCGGTGCGCGCATGGCGTCGGCGCGCGTCATGTCGCGTTGCCTCGCCTTGCCTCGCGTTGCGTGACGCAGCGCCGCCGCACGGCGAGCCGGCTATGCACGCGCGCATCGCGCACGTCAGACGGCCAGCGTTTCGTCCGCCGTGCCGCGCCGCGTGCGCCCGCGCGTGGCCTTCGCCGTTTCGTTCGTCGCGATGTCGGTTGCGTTCGCCGCCGCGGCCGCATCGCGCAACGCGTCGCGCAACGCGGCGAGCGCCGCCGAGAAATGCCCCTGACGCCAGACCAGCATCGTGTCGATCGGCGCGATGTCGTCGATCGGATGCACGCCGAGGCTGTCGGGCTCGCGCTGGACGGTGAGCACCGAGCGCGGCGCGACCGCGACGCCCGCGCCCGCCGCGACGCACGCGACGATCGCGTGATACGAACCGAGCTCGAGCACGCGCCCGGGCTTGAGCCCGTATGCGGCATACCAGCGCTCGACGCAACCGCGGTACGCGCAGCCGCGCTCGAACGCGACGAGCGTCGGCAGCAGCACGTCCCGCGGCGTGCGCACGCACGGATGGCCGCGCGGCGTCAGCAGCACGAGTTCCTCGGTGAAGGCGGGCGCGGTCTCGAACGGCTCGCCGAGCGCCTCGGAGCCGGCCGGTGTCGCAACGAGCGCGGCGTCGAGCTCGAATTCGCGCACCAGGCTGATCAGCTCGCCGGTCGTGCCGGTGACGAGCTCGAGCGTGACGTCGGGCCACGCCTGATGGTAGCGCGCGAGAAAAGCGGGCAGACGGCTCGCCGCGGTGCTTTCCATCGCGCCGAGCCGCAGCCGGCCGCGAGGGCGGTTCTCGCGGACCGCGTGGCGCGCCTCGTCGGCGAGCGCGAGCAAGCGCTCCGCGTACGGCAGCAGCGTTTCGCCCGCGGGCGTCAGCACGAGCCGGCGGCCGTCGCGCACGAAAAGCGGTGCGCCGAGCTGTTCCTCCAGCTGCTTGATGCGGGTCGTGACGTTCGACTGCACGCGATTGAGCTTCGCGGCCGCGCGCGTCACGCCGTTCTCGCGCACGACCGCGCGAAAGATCGCCAGCGCCGCCAGATCCATGATTCTCTCCATGGGATGGATCGAATCTCAATTATTCATTTTTCGAGAACGGTTGGTCAAGCTAGCATCGATTCGATTTTGGCTAATCCGCGACGCTTCCGACCCCTCGAATCGGCCGCGTCGCCCTCGAAACGATGCGCTCCCTTTCTCCTTCACGCGGCGCGGCCGACTATCCATTCTCCGGCGAGCGCGCGGCGCGCGACGCGGCGCTCGCCTGTGCGGCGGCGCTCGCGGTCGCGCTCGGCGTCGGGCGCTTCGCGTTCACGCCGCTGTTGCCGCTGATGCTCGCGGGCGGCGAGCTCGACATCCGGCACGGCGGCTGGCTCGCGTCCGCGAACTACGCCGGCTATTTCGTCGGCGCGATGACCTGCGCGCGCATCGCCGTCGATCCGGCGCGGATGGTGCGCGCCGGGCTCGCGGCGACGGTCGCGCTGACGCTCGCGATGGGAGTCGCGAGCCCGTTCTGGGTGTGGGCGCTCGTGCGCTTCGCGAGCGGCGCGGTCAGCGCGTGGACGTTCGTGTTCGCGTCGCAGTGGGGCCTGAGGCGCGTCGCCGAGCGCGGCGCGCCTGCGTGGGGCGGCGTGATCTATACCGGGCCGGGGATCGGGATCGTCGTGACGGGGCTGATCGGCTCCGCGTTGGCGGGGCAGCGTGCGGCGCTCGGCTGGATCGGGTTCGCGGCGGCGTCGGCGGTGCTGTCGGCGATCGTGTGGCGCGCGTTCGGGGCGACGGGGCGCGATCCGATGCGCGATGCGGACGGCGGGCGTCTTCGTCGCGGGGCGGAAACCGCGGGCGATGGGGGCGGCTTGGCAGAGGCGGGCGGTCGGGCCGAGACGAGGTGCGCGGTCGAGCCGGCCGGATCGGCCGACGCCATTCGAGTGGGTTCGGCGTACGGCGTGCCCGATGCGCGTGACGTATCCAACGCGCCCGATGCGTCCAACGCGTCCGATGCGTCCGATGCGTCCGATGCGTCCGATGCGTCCGATGCGTCCGATGCGTCCGATGCGTCCAACGCGTCCAACGCGTCCAACGCGTCCAACGCGTCCAACGCGTCCAACGCGTCCAACGCGTCCAACGCGTC
>NZ_LOYJ01000102.1:0-2613 GCF_001526245.1 Burkholderia sp. MSMB1498 | reverse complement strand
GGCAGCCCATATCCAAAAGCGCGACGCGGTAGGCACGGGAGTGCGGGTACTTCCACCACATCTTGTCGAAACGGGACGTCATAAAAACCCCGAATGCCAGGTTCTGGGCAAACATTTGTGCGCATAGCAAGCGACCAAGTGTGTTGCCGTCGATATCGTGCGTTACTAACGTTAACTGATGCGTACTCGCGCGATAGTGATAGATTCCGGCCCGCAATCCATCCACATGCAAAGCGACCAGATACGCCTCGCTCGGATGCAGCGACCCGCCGGAAGGGGACGTTCGTCGGTAACCGACCGGTTGGAGTCCTGCAGCCCGCATGTCTTCACGCGTGTCGCCGTGGACTGTTCCGAATGTCCAGTAGAGAGCATCGGCCACTGTCTGCAGCGGTATCGTCTGCGTGACGAAGGAGCGACTAGTGCGTCGCTGCATCAATACTTCAGTAAGGCCTGGTGCAGTGGGAAATTTATGCCGTGCGACTGGGAGTTCGAACAATTCTCCCTCGCGTTGATACCTCGTTTCCGGAATTTTGTCGCTTATCGACGCACAGTAAGCAACGTATCCCTCGTAGCCATCATCGACTGGTAGATGAGCGCCGTCCTCCAATACGATCTGCGTGCCTATATGAAATATTTGCGACAGACAGTCCCAGCCCCAGTCTTTGAAATTCCGTGAGTCATCCTTCAGGATTCCGCTACCTATAATTTCACTATCGATCACGGAGTCCGAAACAGCAGCGCCTTGAGAGAACTCGAGAAGACGTTGTACATGGCCTGACGATATTTCGTACTGGTCATGCTGCCTGTAATCCCACAAAATCAATTTTCCATCTATTATTTTAATAAAAAAAAGAGGGTTGGATTTGATTTCCATATGACTGGCCGAAGAGGATACGACTTTCCTATCCGATGGCTGGTACACAACAGCCATCGGGCTTTCATCAGCAATACATCAACGTTTTACTTCTGAGCAGCGCCGATCGGTGACTGATAGGCATCATTCGATTGACAGGACAGCGATGGCTCGATGCCAATTTTTTGCATCTTGACAGGAGCACCGATCGGGCTCTGATATGCATCGTTCGATTGGCATGAAAGGGTAGGTTCAATATTAATCTTCGTCATAACGATATCCTGTAAGGTAACCAATATATTAAGAAGAATTAAAGCGCTCGCCAATGCGAGCGGAAATCATCATACCAATTAGTTTGACTTGGTGGTAGAGATTTCGCCGCGGAATCCCAGAAATTTCCGTCACTTGAGTTTCAGCCCTGCCGCGAGTGGGTCGAGGTCGATTTCGCTGTCGCTTTGAAAGGTGTAATGTCCGTTCAGCAGGATATGCCACAGGCCGCCGGCGACGTCTGCTTGAGCTCCGCGCCCGCACTTTGGTGTTGCCGCTGGCCGCCCATTTCGTCGGTAGGCGCGACCAGTTGCCGGTCGGCTCTTCTGACAGGCTGGATTGGGTACTTCTCATACAGCGCGGGAACACAGATCTGCCTTTGGGGATCAACGGAACGGAAAGGCAATCAGGTCGCCTTTGTTCGGTGGCTGGTTCGTGCCGCGGATGATTGGCTGAGTTCGCCGACGAGTCTTCGCGTGATTTCTGCTTCTGTTTCAGCGCGTCCGGCGCGCGACTGTGCTTCCTGCAGGAGCGATCGGGTGCGCGCCAGTTCGTCGATCGTGGTGTGATACTGGTGAACGGCGGTTTCAGTCTGTTGGTTTGCAAGGCCCAGTTCCGTGCGCGATGTGGCAAGTGTTGCGGCGTGCTGGACGGCGATGTCCTTGAGGTGGTCCTTCGCTGCTGCCAGTTGCGCGCGCAGTTCTTCGAGGTGTTTCTCGCTCTTCTGGCGGGCCGTGCGCTCCTGGTCGATTTCCCGCAGGGCACGTTTTTCGTGAGCAAGCGCGCGTGTCTCGGCGGCTTCGGCGCGCTCCCGTGCGTGCTCGAGCTCGATGTCGAATTCGATCTTGAGCTGTGCACGCTGATGCGACGCGTCGTCAAGCTGACGGCGTGTCTCTTGCAGACGGGCGTCCGTAGCCGCGTGTGCCTGCCGCTCGGCGGATAGCGCCTCGCGACTTTCTGCAAGCTGCGCACGACCTGCATCAAGCTGGGCCTGAGCGGTGACCACTTCCTGTTGCGCCGCTTCAAGGCTGACGATAGTCTGATCGCGGATGGCTTGGGCTTCGTGAGTCTGGTGCCTCGCTTCGGCGCGTAGCGCGGCAAGCTCCGTCGTGGCCCGCTCCGAGGCCGCCCGCCAGATGGTCAGCACCGCCTCGGCGGCAACCTGCTTCATGACGTCGGGCAGATCCGGGTGGTCAATTTTCACGCGCGTCCTGTCGCGCAGATCCTGCCAGAAACGGTTCAGCACGTCGGCCGGCGTGCTCATGCTGCCCTTGCGCACCAGGCTGTAGAGCCGGCTGGCTGTCGGCGTCACGCCGTAGCGGAAGTTCGGGATTCGCGGAAGTCTGACCTGCGTGTCGACCCGCCGCAACCTGCCGCCCGGTGTGTTTCTCGGCATGCCGGTCTCGATCCGGCTGATGACCGACCGCGGACAACCGCATATGGTGAACGCGATCATCAGCGACGTCCAGATCGGACAAAGCGACGGCGAACTC